>JAICJW010000061.1 GCA_025928215.1 Chloroflexia bacterium
CTTCAAGGTCACCGCCGGGTTGATCGCCGCGATGCTGCTGCATAACCTGAAGCGTGGCCGCTCGATTCTCACCGGCCTCGTCCTCCTGCCGTGGATCGTCCCGACGGTCGTGACGGCGCTCGCATGGCGCTCGATCTTCGACCCGATTTTCGGTGGCCTCAACAAGGCGCTCATTTACTCGCACATCGGGAATCTCTTGATTAGCCTGCATCTGGTGGATCGCATTCCGGCATCATGGCTCGGCCAACAGGACCTGGCGATGCCATCCGTCATCCTCGTCAATATCTGGAAGGGCATCCCGTTCTTCACCCTCAACTTCCTCGCCGGCCTCAAGGCGATTGACAATGATCTCTACGAAGCCGCTTCCGTGGACGGCGCGAATTCCTGGCAGAAGTTCCTCAATGTCACATTGCCGGGCCTGCGCTACGTGATCCTCGTCACTACGCTCCTCTCAACGATCTGGACGTTCAATACATTCGATGTGATTTACCTGCTGACGGGTGGTGGGCCGGGCGGCTCGACGCGGCCGTTCGTCGTCTTCGCGTACGAGAAGGCGATTCAGGGGTTGCAATTTGGCCCCGGCGCGGCGGTCGCGCTGATGATGGTGCCGATCCTTGCCGTCTTCATCTTCTTCCTCGCTCGCTATATGCGCCGCTCTGAGCAACAGGTGCAGGAAAGCGGATTCGACCGCTTCCTGGAACGGCACGGCAAGAAGATTCTCTACATCGGCATTGTCCTCTTCGCGATCATGCTCATCGCGATGAATAGCGGCATGTTTATCCGCGCTGCCGCAATACTCGCGGTCGTCATCGGGCTTGGCTACGGCTTCGGGTATCTCTCGGCGTGGCTGACGGATCGCAGCGAGGCGCGCAGTCGGGCGCAAGGAAAAGTGCGGACGCAGACGATGAAGGAACGCCCGAACATCGCCGGTCGCCTTCCCGCCTGGATCGCGCTCGCTCTGCTCCTCTTCTTCGTACTCGCGCCGTTCTCCTGGATGATCATCACCGCCTTCAAATCCGAGTTGCAGGTGACGTCGCAGCAAGGCAACGTCTTCTGGCCGCATCCGTGGACCTTCGCCCAGTTCCAGAAATTGACGAGCGAACACCCCTTCTGGACCTGGTTCCGCAATTCGGCGATCGTCGCGATCTGCACGACAATCATCGCGGTCACGTTCGCCGCGCTTGCCGGCTACGCGCTCGCCCGCCTCCGTTTCCGCGGCGCGCAGGGCCTGACCGGGGTCGTGCTCCTCACCTATCTCGTGCCGACCGCGCTGCTCTTCATTCCGCTCTATCAGATCCTCAGCAAACTGCATCTGATTAACACGCTCGGCTCGCTCATCCTCACCTATCCGACCTTCGCGCTCCCCTTCGCGACGTGGCTGATGATGGGCTACTTCCGCGGCATCCCGGAAGAGCTGGAGAACGCCGCCCTGATTGACGGGGCGACCCGTTTCCAGGCGTTCCGGCGCATCACGCTGCCGCTGGCGATGCCCGCGATCCTCGCGGTCTCGCTCTTCACCTTCACCAACTCTTTCAATGAGTTCCTCTATGCCTTCGTCTTCATCACGAAGCAGGGCTTGCAAACTCTGCCCGTCGGCCTGCAATCCATGATCTTCGGCGATATCTACCCATACGGGCAGCTGATGGCGGGCGCGCTCCTGATGGCGATCCCGGTCGTCGTGCTCTATTCGTACGGGCAGAAGTTCCTCGTCGAAGGGCTGACGGCAGGCAGCGTCAAGGGATAAACGGTTTCACAGCGCGCGAGAAGGGCGATACACGAGGGCGGACGGTAGCGTTCGCCCTCGTTTTGCGCGATAGTGGAGGAAACCTCACCCCCCGCCCCCTCTCCGTCGCGATGGTGAGGGAGCGGGTACGGGAGAGACGTTGTGGATGGAGAGGCGCATCGCATGCGCCCTCCGGTTCCCCTTCCCGCATCGGGAGGGGGTCAGGGGGTAGGAACAATGGCGACGAAAACGGCGACGCTCGGTGTTGGGATTATTGGGACGGGGCGCGTCTCCGCCGGGCACGCGAAGGCGGTCAAGGAGACTGAGGCAACGCGGCTCGTCGCGGCAGCCGATGTGGATCAGGGCCGCGTCGAGCAGTTCGCCGAGGTGAACTACTGCACGCCGTATACCGATTATACCGAGATGCTGAAGCGCGATGATATTGATTTCGTGATCGTCGCGCTGCCGCACTGGCTCCATTACGGCGCGACCGTTGCAGCGGCGGCAGCAAAGAAGCACATCTTCATCGAGAAGCCGATGGCGATGACGGTGGACGAGTGCGACCGCATGACGGAAGCGGCGGAGCAAAACGGCGTCAAGATCATGGTCGGCCACTCGGAGCACTATCAGGCCCCGAACATCACCGCGCGGCGCATCCTGCACAGCGGCGAACTCGGCGACATCGTTTTCGGCAACGACGTCTGGTACAAGCCGTTTGGCCTCAGCATGCGTCCACCGTGGTTCCTCGACCGCGCGCAGGGCGGCGGCATGTGGCAGATGAATGGCGCGCACATGCTCGATCGCATCACCTGGCTCGTGGACAGCAAGGTGACGGCGGTCAAGGCGTGGATCGGCAATCCGATGGTCAAGCAGAAGGCGGACGATTCCTGCGTTGTGATGCTCGACTTTGCCAGCGGCGTCCATGCCGTCTTCACACATACCGGCTACGGCAAAGAGAAGGGCAACGAGTGGAGCGAGGGTGAATATATGCTCACCGGCGGCATGCTCCGCGTCAACTCGCGCATGAATGCCGGCGTCTGGACGGCGACGGACGGCAACTATACCTCCGTCCCGCTCGACACCATCCCAACCGGCACGGGTTTCACCGGCGAGATCACCGACTTCGCCAATAGCATCCTCACCGGCGCACCCTCCCCGATTGGCCCGGAATATGCCCGGCACATCATGGAAGTGATCCTCGCCGCCGAGAAGTCGAGCGAGACCGGGCGGGAAGTGATCGTCAAGTAACAAGTAACAAGTCGAAAGTATCAAGAGGTGGACGGTGTTGCGTTCTGCCGAGCAATTCCAGAGATGTCATTGCCTGGCAAAAAGCGCGTGAACTTACACGAGCGATCTACGAAGCGACGCGACAGGGTGCATTCACGCGCAATTGGGGACTGACTAGACAAATGCTACGGGCGGCAGTTTCCATCATGGCGAATGTCGCGGAGGGCTTCGAGCGAGGAAGGCCGAAGGAATATCCGCACTTCCTTCTCATCGCGAAGGCTTCATGTGCGGAAGTGCGTTCGCATCTTTATGTCGCACTCGATAGTGGCTACCTGGATGAGCCTACATTCGCACAACTTCGGAATCAAGCGCGGGAAACCTCTTGCGTCATTAGCGGCCTCCATACTGCAATTGAGCGGCGGCAGCATGCGGGATGATGTTCTTGTTACTCGTTACTTTCGACTTGTTACTATGAAGGAGCGGAGCGAATGAAGATCAGCCAGATGCAGGTGACGACTGTCGCGGCGCCCGATCCGCCGCTTCGCAACTCGTGGGGCGTCCATGAGCCGTATTTCGTCCGCGTTATCCTCAAACTGACGACGGATGATGGCCTCGTCGGCTGGGGTGAGGTCGGCGGGGGGGCGGCGATGGCGCGGCAGATCGAGGCAGCACGGCCACATATCGTCGGCCAAAGCCCGTACAACCTCGAACCGATGCGCCTCTTGCTCCGGGGAAACGCACAGGCCTTCTCCGCGGTCGAGGTCGCCTGCCTCGACATCATTGGCAAGGCGACGGGGCAGCGGCTGGTGGATTTGCTCGGTGGGCAGGTGCGGGCGAAGGTGCCGTACGCGTCGTACCTCTTCTACAAGTACGCCGATCAGGAGCGCGACGATCCGTGGGGCGAGGTGATGACACCCGAGGCGATGGTGCATGAGGCGGAGATGTTCCACGAGCGGTGGGGCTTCACGTCGCATAAGGTGAGGGTGGCGTCCTGCCGCCGGATGAGGAAGTGCGCACGATGCTCCTCCTGCGCGAGCGCTTCCCGACCCACCAACTGCGTATTGACCCGAACGCGATCTGGTCAGTCGAGACGAGCATTCGCGTCGCGTACAAACTGAAGGATATTGACCTCGAATATCTGGAGGACCCGACCGCCGACAACATCGGCATGGCCGCCGTCTCCAGCAAAACGCACATCCCGCTCTCAACGAATATGTGCGTCACACGCTTCGAGCACATCCCGGAGGCGGTACGTCTCAACTCCGTGCAGGTCATCCTCGGCGATCATCACAGTTGGGGCGGCGTGCGGGCCTTCATGGATCTTGGCAAGTATTGTCAGACCTTCGGCCTCGGTCTCTCACAGCACTCCAACAATCATCTCTGCATCTCGATGGCCGCGATGACCGCCGTCGGCGCGGCGATCCCCAACCTCATCTACGCCTCGGACTCGCATTACCCGTGGAATACCGAGGACATCATCAAGGGTGAGATGATGACCTTCACAGATGGCTGTCAGGAGGTGCCGAGTGGCCCCGGCCTCGGCGTCGAGATTGACGAGGAGAAACTGGCGAAACTGGCCGAGAACTTCCAACGCCGCAACAGCCTCGCCCGCGACGATGTCACGGAGATGCGCAAGCGTGACCCCTTCTGGCTTCCTATCAAGCCGCGCTGGTAGTACGGTAACGTATGACGATTCGTGCCGCGATTTTCGACTTCGATGAACTGCTCATCAACCTCCAGACGTTGCACTTCGCGGCGGATCGCGCGGCGATGGCGGCGCATGGGCATCGCTACGACGATCTGCCCGACGCGATCCGCCTCGGCTCCTCCGGGCGGCGTATCAGCGAACTGCTCGCGGAGATGCGCGCCCATTTCGGCATTGCCGATTCGGTGGAGACGCTCATGCAGCGGCGGCAGGAGCATTTTCTTGCCGCTCTGCGAGATGCCCCGATCCTCCCCGCGATGCCCGGCGCGGTCGCGGCGATCACTGCACTCCATACCGCCGGGTATCCACTGGCCGTCACCTCCTCCGGCATCCGGGAGTACATCACGCTCGTGCTCGATCGCCTCGGCATCACGGATCGTTTCGCCGTCATCATCACGGGCGCGGACGTGACGAACGGCAAGCCGCACCCGGAGCCATATCTCGTCACCGCCGAACGGCTCGGCCTGCCGCCCGCCACATGCGTCGTCTTTGAGGACGCGACGGTTGGCGTGCTCGCGGCGAAGGCGGCGGGGATGCGCTGTATCGCCGTACCGAACCCGGACGCGATGCAACCACAAGACCTCTCGGCGGCCGATCTCATCCTGCCGAGCCTGACCGCCTTCGCGCCCGCGCTGCTCGATGCAATGCGGTGGTAAACGACTCGGCGGTTTTCAGACGAAGTGCGTGCCGGTGATTTCACTGACGAGGAGCGCGATACCGAGCAGCGCGAGGACGATACCGGCGGCCAGTTCCGCCCGCTCGCCGATCCGCTGGCCGAGGCGTCTCCCCATCCATAGGCCGACAAACGTGAACGCGAACGCCTGGACCGCGATGTAGGCGAGTGCGGGGCCGATCGGGGCATGCAGCACGCCGAGCGCGAACCCGACCGCCAATTCATCTAGGCTCACGGAGAGGCCAATCACGATGAGCGGCCGCTGCTTCTCATCGGTCGGGCCGGGATAAATTGGCTCATCATCGTCATCGTCCATAACGGCTTCCTTGATTTCGAGGCCACCGATCATGACGAGCATACCCGCCGCGATATACGCCGCGATTTCGCCGAAGAGCGTCCCGAGCCGCAGGCCAATGAGCAGGCCAAGCACGGGCATCAGCCCCTCAAAGAGCGCGAAGGTCAGCCCGACGCGCATCCAGCGCGCCCTGGGCAACCCCGACAGACCTAATCCCAGCGAGACGGCGAGCGTATCAAGCCCGAGGGAGAAAAAAATAAGGGCGGTGGCGATCACACATTTGCTCCTCGGTATCGCTCGCGGGGGCGGTTTCGCGCGGCTTGCAAAGCATCCGCGATTCTACTCGCAGCATCAAGTGTCGGCATACACAGAGCGCGTGTGGGGTTTAGAATGGGCATGCGCTTTTACCAAACCCCGATCATCGCGGTATGGGGAGGTCTCCAATGGAAATTGCCGGAAATGCTCTGCGCATGCGCATCTACATCGGTGAGTCGGATCGCTGGCATCACCAGTCGCTCGCCGAGGCCCTGTTGCTGACAGCCAAACGCGAGGGGCTTGCGGGCGGGACGGTCTTCCACGGTGTGGCGGGCTACGGCGCTCAGAGCCACGTCCATACAACCTCGATCCTCCGCCTCTCTGAGGATCTCCCCGTGGTGATCGAGTTCATTGATCAGGCCGATCGCATCGCGCATATGCGCCCGCTCGTCGCGGAAATGGTGCGCGAGGGGTTGGTGACGATTGATCCCGTCGAGGTCTTTATCTACCGCAGCCGGGATGCTTCTCCGTAGCCGTTAGACGAGCCGACCGGCGACGATACCGAGATAGACCGCCACAAGTCCGACGACCGCGCTCCCCGCGACGTTCACCGCCGCCCGCACGAGATCGCCCGCCTGCACCAGTTGGAACGATTCGAGCATCCACGATGAAAAGGTCGTGTACCCGCCAAGAAAGCCCGTGGAGAGGAGCAGGCGTACCTCCGGGTTTATCAGGTTGCGATCTACCGCGAGGGTCGTGACGAGACCGAGTGCGAATGCCCCCGTCACATTGATGACGAAGAGTGCGACGATGCTCGGCCCTGTCCGTTCGAGGATCCAGCCTTGGAGCAGGTACCGGCTAACCCCACCCAGCGCGGCGCCGACAGCGACGATGAGAACGCGCACATCCCCTCCCGTCCAATCAATAAAAATGCCTCTACGCGGCATGATGCCGGTAGAAGCTATCAGCCTCGGGCGGTCCGGGGCGGGTCGGTCTCAGTGGAGACACCGGCGAGCTTCATCGCCGACGGAGGTGTACCACGTTGCCCGCCAATGCGTCAATCAACCTATTACGCCGCTGCGGCGCACGCGAAATGACAGCGGCACGGGCGGTGTAGTATCCTGCTATCGGGTCCTGGGGAGAGGAGGGTCGCCGCGAATGCAGCGTCAGCGTATTATCGCTATCGTGCCAGCATACAACGAAGCCGCGTCGCTGCCGCACGTCGTGCGGGATTTGCGGAGTAGTGCGCTCGATATAGACATCGTCGTCGTTGATGACGGCTCGAAGGACGACACGTCCGCCATCGCGCGGCGCCTCGGCGTCGCCGTCGTCACGCTCCCCTTCAACCTCGGCATCGGCGGGGCGCATCAGACGGGGTTCCAGTACGCCGTCGAGTGGGGCTACGATATCGCCGTGCAGTTCGATGGGGACGGCCAACATCTGGCACGCGAGATTCCCGCGCTGATCGCGCCCATCGAGGCAGGCGGTGTGGATGTCGTCGTCGGGTCGCGCTTCGCGATCAAGGAGCACGGCTATCGCGGGGGGCGCACGCGCCGGGCAGGCGGGGTCATGCTGTCCACGCTGATCCGTCTCCTCAGCGGGCATGTCTATACCGACGTAACCTCCGGGTTCCGCGCGCTCAATGCCCGCGCCCTCCATGTCACGGCGGCTGATTACCCGCAGGACTTCCCGGAGCCGGAAAGCCTGCTCACCTTCCGGCGCTACAATCTGCGCGTCAGCGAAGTGCATACGGCGATGCAAGAGCGCGTCGGTGGCGTCTCATCTATCACCCTCTGGCGCTCCGCTTACTACATGATTAAGGTGACGCTCGCGCTCTGCATCGAGCGGCTGCGCGCGCCCCTGCGGGGTGTCTAGCGATGGGCAGGATTGATCTCGTCGCCATTGTTGCGTCCGCCGTACTGCTCGGATACATCATCGAATCCGTGCGGCGGCGGCGGCTGCGCGAGGAATACTCGATCCTCTGGCTGGCGACGGCGGCGATCCTGCTGCTGCTCTCGCTCGTGCGGCCCGCGCTCGATATTATCGCCCATGCGCTCGGGATTACCGCGCCGGTGAACGCGCTCTTTGTCGTCGGGTTTGCCTTCACGACGATCATCCTGCTGCACTTTTCGACGGTCATCTCCCGCCTCTCGCGAGAGAACCGGGAACTGGCGCAGCGGTATGCGCTGCTTGTCTACCGCCTACAGCACGAGAAAACAGAGGCGCCACCGGGGAAGGAGCGGACGAACGACTTCGTTCCGGCCGCGACGCACGATGATTGCTGATCTGATCGGAGAGATACGATGAGCCAGTTCTGGGCGGACAAGCGGGTGGTGGTTACCGGCGGGGCGGGCTTCCTCGGCTCGTTCGTCGTCGAGAAACTCGCGGAGCGAGAAGCTGGTGAGGTCTTCGTGCCCCGCAGGCGGGAGTATGACCTGCGCGAGAAAGAGGCGATCCAGCAACTGCTCGCCGATACGCGCCCAAACCTCATCATTCATCTCGCCGCGACGGTCGGCGGTATCGGGGCGAACCGCGCGCATCCCGCCGAGTACTTCTACGAGAACCTGATGATGGGCACGCAATTGCTGCACGAGTCATGGCGCGCAGGCGTGGAGAAGTTCGTCGCGGTCGGCACCGTCTGCTCATACCCGAAATACACACCGCTGCCTTTCAAGGAAGAGGATCTCTGGATGGGCTATCCGGAGGAGACGAACGCGCCGTACGGCCTCGCGAAGAAAATGATGCTCGTGCAGAGTCAGGCATACCGGGAGCAGTACGGCTACGATAGCATCTTCCTTTTGCCCGTCAACCTCTACGGCCCGCGCGATAGTTTCGACTTACAGGACGCACATGTCATCCCGATGCTCGTCCGCAAGTTCATCGAGGCGAAACAGCGCGGCGATGACCATATCGTCGCGTGGGGTGACGGCTCGCCGACGCGCGAGTTCCTCTACGTCGAGGACGCCGCCGAGGGCCTCCTGCTCGCGGCGGAGCGGTATAACGAGAGTAATCCCGTCAATCTCGGCAGCGCATTCGAGATACAGATCAAGGAGTTGACACAGCGGATCGCTACCGCAACAGGCTTCGATGGCACCGTCTCCTGGGATACGAGCAAGCCGAATGGCCAGCCGCGCCGCAAATTGGATGTGAGCAAGGCGGAGCAACTGTTCGGCTTCAAGAGCACCACACCCTTCGAGGAAGGGCTTCGACGCACGGTGGAGTGGTATCGCGGCCACCAGTCCGGCGCGGTGGCACGGTAGTGGACGCCGCGCGGATTCGCCCCGGTGGGATAGGGTGATGGACCGACGCTTCCGCCCGCAGAGAAGCGCCGCGTGATCCGGACATTCATCCGCGATAACGGCGTCCTCCTGTTGGCAACCATCGCCGTGACGCCCCTGTCGCTCTTCTTCTCGATCATCACCGCGCGCGTCCTCGGCCCCGCGCAATACGGGATACTCGCGGTGATGATCGCCATCCAACAAGTCCTCGCCCAGACGGTTGGCTCATTCTCGCTCGTCACGGCGAAATATGTTGCGGCGTATCGGGCGACGGATGATCAACCCGCCATCGCGGCATTCCTGCGGAGCATCCTACGGCTCATGATACAGGTGGGCGTCGTCAGCGTCCTCGTGCTGAGCGTGGCAAGCCCATTCATCCGCTCCTTCCTGCACCTCACGTCCGTCACAACAGTCGTCCTCGTCGGCCTGCTCTTCGCGGGAACGCTCGGGGTGGAAGTCACACGAGGGTTATTGCAGGGGCTCCATGCCTTCGGTCGGCTTGCCCTCAATCAGATTGCCGAGGCGGCAGTCCGCCTCGCGCTTGGCGTTGCGATCCTCGCGGCCGGGTTAGCGATCAACGGCGCGATCATCGCCTATCTCCTTGGCGTCCTCGCCGCGATTGCGCTGACTGTCCCACTCTTCCGGGTGATGACACGCGAGCCTGGGCCGCGGCCCCCGCTCGGGCCAATTATCGCCTTTTCACGCATGGTGATTGTCGTCGGAGCGTGCAACATCGCGCTGACGAACGCGGACCTTATCCTCGTCAAGCACTATTTTCCGCCAACTGATGCGGGGATTTACGCGGCCGTCGCGGCGTTCGGGCGTTTGCTGTACATCGCTTCGGTCGTCGTGTGGACGACAATGTTCCCGACGATCGCCGCGATCAACGCGGTTAAGGGCAACAGCGTCCGCCTGTTGCTGATGAATATCGGCGTGCTGCTCTTTTTCGCGGCGGGCGCGGTCATGATCCTGGCGCTATTCGGAGAGCCGCTGCTGCGCGGCTTGTATGGTGGCGCGTATGCACCTGGCGCGGGTCTGCTCGGCCTGTATGGCCTCTCGGTGCTGATCGCACTTCCGGTAAACTCGATCAATTTTTACCTCATGGCCCGCTCCCGGACGACGTTCGTTCCCATCTATATTACAGGCGTCTGCCTGCAGATCGGCATGATCGTCGCGTTCCATGGTTCGCTCCGGCAAGTCATCCTGGCGATGTGCGCGAGCAACGGTGCTATGCTCCTCAGCTACATGCTCCTGCTGGGCATACCGCGTCTGCACACGCATTCCCGCCCCCCACAACAGCCTACGGCAATGGCAGGGAAGGCTTCATCGAACGGGGAGGGTCAGCATTGATGCGCCAGTTCACACGCAAACTTCTTCACATCTTTGGCAAGGAGGGTTCCTTGATGCGCGTTGCACGCAAACTCGCGGGCATGCGCTACGCACGGCCCGTCACAACGACATTGCTCCGTTGTGCATTCCTTCCGCGTATTCTCGCGTCGCCGTCGCAACGCCGCCATGTGCGCCGCTGGCTGCGTTCACTCCACTCCGGCTATCTGCTCGAAACCGCGACCCCGTGGCTCGTCTTCGATGCGATTGACTACCTCGAACAACATCTGCGAATGCACAGCCGCGTCTTCGAGTACGGCAGCGGCGGATCCACCCTATTCTGGCTGCGGCACGGGGCGTCTTGCGTATCGGTCGAGCATGAGGCGAACTGGTATGCGCTGCTGCGGCCGCAACTGGCGCACGAGCCATCGGTAGATTATCGCTTCGTCGCGCCGGAGCCGGTCACCACGGAATGTCTGCCGCTCGACCCGGCCGATCCGGCCCAATACGCGTCCGCCGATCTGGCACTACGGGACTACACCTTCCGGGCCTATGCGTCCCAGATTGATGAGTTCGCGGATGGCTCCTTCGATGTGGTCTTGATTGATGGCCGCGCTCGCACATCATGCATCATGCACGCTGCACGAAAAGTGGCGACGAGCGGTATGCTCATTCTCGACAATGCCGAACGGTCATATTATACGGCGCAGGCGGGAGATTTCCTGCGTGGCTTTTCGCGCACGCAATTTTCCGGCGTGAGCCCCTGCGGCACGGAAATGTCGCGCACCGATATTTACGTGCGCGATCCTGATGCCGTAGCCGGTTCATCCCCGATTGTTCGCCCCCTCGACGGATGAAATCCGCTCCGGGAAAAGACGCCCGACCGCCTGTTCAAGGCCTTTCACGCTTTCCTCGACACGGAATCGTTCGATCATTTTGCGGGATGCCTCGCCCATCGCTCGCATGCGTTCCGGCGATTCCAGCACAGAGATGATCTTCTCCGCGAGTATGGCCGGATCATTCGCCGGGACGACGAAGCCGTTTTTTCCATCATGGACGACGTCCACGGACGCGCCAACCCGGTCGGTCGTAATCACCGGGAGGCCACAGGCCATTGCCTCATTGAGCACCAGCCCCCAGACTTCCTCATACGACGGCAGGACGAAGAGATCGGCCAGGGCGTAGTACCGCGGCATCTCAAAGACATCCACCATGCCCGCAAATATGACATCGGCCACTTCATGCGCGCGAACGTACTGCCGCAGGGCCTCTTCCTCCATGCCGTAGCCGACGAGGAGAAGGCCCACATCGGGCACCTCCCGCTTGACGCGCGCGAATGCCTCGATCAGCGTCCGGGGGCCTTTACGCTCAATCAGTTGCCCGACGTAGAGGATCACGCGGGGCGTGGCCACGCCGAGCCGCGCACGCAAGGCATCGGTTTCGGCGGGCGCGATGGCATCATGCGCGTCGCGGAAATAGTCAACATCCACCGTATTGAAGGAGAGCGCGACCTTCTCCGCGGGGGCGCCGAGCATCTCCAGATATTCCTTCGCGCGCGTGCCATAGGCGATGTAGCCGCGTGCGCCCCGGACGATCAATTTGACGAGCGGGAGCGAGAGCGTCCGCCGCCAACTCGGCTCATTGACCGTACTGCCGCTCCAGACGATGTAGGGGCGGTGGGTCAGCGCGCAATAGAGGAAGGCGACCTGCGCGGTAAAAGAGTCCCATCCCGCGCTAATCAGCACGTCGAATCCGTCACGCCGGAGAGCGGCGAGGATAGTCGGGTTGATGAAATAGGTGAAAAGGTCCTTGCCGCGGAAGTGGATACGGAGATGCGGCAGGATGGTATAGCGGAACTTGCCTTCCGGCGAGACCTTCCAGCGGCGGTTGGCGTCGGTCTCGCTATAGAAGTAGACGTGCAGATCAATTCCCGGCTGCTCCGCAAGCGCCGCGAAGAGCGGCACGACGTGCGGCGAGACGATGTTGTGCAGCATCGCCACGCGGACGGGGCGCGTGGTCCTCGCCGCGTGAGAACGCCGCCCCCTCACCGCTTCACCGCCGTGACGATCACATCGCTGCTGAGCATCGTCAGCCAGGCGCGGCGCGGCGCGGCGAAAACTCCGGAGTTCGCACGCGCCGTGACACGGAAGCCCGCGTCCTCACACAGTCGTGTCAGACTACGTACGGTGAAGTAGTGGCAGGTGCCGCCGTCCCAGCCGATCTGCTTCGAGGTCACCGGGAAAGTGCCGAAAAGGAGACGCAGCCGGTGAACGATGAACGCGATGTTCGGCACCTGCACGATGCAGACACCGCCGGGCGCGAGGAGGCGGTGGAACTCGCGCATCACGTCGTGCGGGTCGGCGGGGATAAATTCCAGCGCGGCCACACAGGTAATCGTGTCAAAATGCGCGTCCGGATAGGGGAGTCTCCGCCCAATATCCGCGACGATGAAGGTCGCTGGCCGCCCCTTTTCCTGGGCGCGCTGGTTCGCTTGCGCGACGCGTGATGGGGCGATATCAACACCATGAACCGTATCGTGCTGATCCGCGACCATGAGCGCGAGATCTCCTACGCCGCAACCAACATCGAGGAATCGCCCTCCTCCGGTGAGCAGCGCCGCGACCGCCCTCTCTCGGTGAAGCGAGAATCGCTCGAACGGCTTGAACCACCACCCGTACGACGGTTGGTAGCCACTCGTGTACGTCTCCTCGAAAAACGCTTGCCGATCGCTGTTCACTTCGGTCACACCCTCACCTCGCATCTCAAATCGGCGACGTTCTGCCAGCGACCTCCGCATAGATAGTCTCGATTTCCCCGACCACCCTGCCCCAGGTGAAGTGGTCCGCGATCAGCCGTCGCGTGTTCTCGCGCATCGCGGCCAGACGGGTCCGGTCGCTCAGGAGAGCGACGATGGCGTCACGAAGCGCCGCCCGATCATACGCGATTGTCATACCGGCGTTGTAGGCATCCAGCCACGGCACCTCGCTCTGATGCGTCACGATTGCCGGTGTGCCGCACGCCAGGCTCTCAAGCACCGCCGTTGACGTCTCCTCCTCGTGGGATGGTGCGAAGGCGAACACATCCGCAGCGGTGTAGGCGGCGAGTTTGTCGCGCTCATAGAGCGGCCCCGGCCAGATCACCGACTCCGCAATGTTGAGCGAGGCGGCGATGCCGCGCGCCGTCGCTTCATAGCCGTCGTCCCGGCCGACGAGGACGAGGCGCGCGGCAGGAAGGTGCGATAGCACTTCCGCGAAGGCGCGAATGAGGAGATCGAGTCCCTTGTACGCGTGGAATCGCCCGAGAAAAAGCACGACCGGCACATCGGGCGGGATGCCATGCCGGGCGCGGAAGGCCGCACCGGAGGGCGGCGATGCGAGCGTCTCGGTATCAATGGCAAGCGGCACGACCCGCACGCGCGCGGAGTCCGCGCCGAGCCTGCGATACCAGGCGGCCTCGTTCTCTGTCTGCGCGATCAGCGCGCCAGCGGAGCGGAGGAGTGCGCGCCCGTAGCACAGATCGTATCCCCGTTTGATCGTCCGTTTGATTCCGGTGGCGCGCGGGAGTTGACCGAAGGCCGAGAGCACGAAGGGCACACCGGCCCGGCGGGCAATGCCCAGCGCCTGCGCGTTCTGGACGGTGCGGAAGTCCGAGAGATGGATCACATCGAACTGGCCGACCGTCCGCCTGAGCGCGCGGGCGAAACCGAGCGGCACGAAGACCTTCTGCCGGTAGGCGAGAGCATTGCTCAGGTTGCGGAACCGCCGGATGCTCGCGCCGCCCCGCTCCTCGCGCTTCGTCGCCATGCGCCGCGATCCGTCGTCGGCATCCGTCGTGTACACCGTGACCGTGTGTCCACGGGCGACGAGATGACGGGCCAGTTCGTCCATCACCTTCGGTGGGCCGCCGTACGCCCACGCGGGCGCGGAATAGGGGCTCACGACGAGA
>JAICJW010000041.1 GCA_025928215.1 Chloroflexia bacterium
ATCGGCGCGAGAAGGGAAGGCAATGGGCGATGTGCGGCGGGTGCTGATTACCGGAGCGGGGGGATTCGTTGGCTCCTACCTGGTCGCGTACCTCGCCGAAGCGTACCCCGGCTGGCAGGTGACGGGGACGATCCGGCACGCCGCCGAACGGGCTTCCGGTTTCGTCCCGTGCGATCTCCGCGATGCCGGTGCGGTCCTATCGCTCATCGAACGGACGGCGCCGGAGATGGTCATTCATCTGGCCGGGCAGAGCAATGTTCCGGCGTCCCTCAAGGACCCGGAAACGACGCTCGCGAATAACATTCTCGGCACGTTGCACCTGCTTGACGGCTGCCGCGCGCACGCGCCAAACGCCCGGCTACTGATTATCAGTTCGAGCGAGGTCTACGGCCCGACGCCGCCGGAGACACAGCCGCTGTGTGAGGAACGGCCACTGCGCCCGGTCAATCCCTACGCCGTCAGCAAAGCGGCGCAGGAGATGCTCGCCTTACAGTACGCGCATTCCTACGCGCTTGATGTCGTGGTGGCGCGGCCGTTCAATCATATCGGGCCGGGGCAGACGGATCGCTTCGTCGTCAGCGCTTTCGCGCGGCAGGTCGTGGAGGTTGAACGCGGTGAGCGGCGAGCCGTCTCGGTCGGCAACCTCGACGCCGCGCGGGATTTCACCGATGTCCGCGACGTTGTGCGGGCGTATCCCCTCCTGCTGGAAAAGGGGGAACCCGGTGGCATCTATAACATCGGGCGTGGGACGGCGGTGACGATTGGCGATCTGCTCGATCTGCTCCGCCGCCTCGCGCATCGGCCAATCGCGATCGAGCGCGATCCGGCCCGCTTGCGACCATCGGACGTGCCGGTGATGATCGCGGACACGACGCGACTGCGGCAGGCGACCGGCTGGCAGCCGGAGATTCCGCTCGTGCAATCGCTCGATGCGATCGTGTCGTGGTGGCGCGTAGCCCTAACCCCCGGCCCCTTCCCGCGTCGGGAAGGAGAGTAAGTCTCTCTGATTGATGGATGTTGGGCGGAACACCCGAATAGTGCAATGAGTCCCCCCTTCTCGATACGGGAAGGGGATGGGGGTTAGGCCATGGCCCAAATCGAAAGCGCCGCGAACCCGCTCATCAAACGCATCCGCGCGCTCCAGGAGCGTAAGGGGCGCGAGCAGGCGGGGGCGTTGTTTGTTGAAGGCATCCAACCCGTCTGGCAGGCGGTGGATGCCGGGGCGGGTATCGAAACGCTCGTCATCGCGCCCGATCTGCTGACGAGCGCGGCGGCGCGCGAGATGGTCGCGCAACAGCGAGCGGCAGGTGTGCCGGCCGCGGAGATTTCCGCCCCGCTCTACGCGCGGATCGCAACGCGCGAAAATCCCTCCGGGCTGGCGGCGATTGTCCGCATCGCATCGCGCGATCTTGCCTCGCTCGCCGTCACGCCGCAATCGCTCTTCGTCGCGCTCCACGAAATCGGCAATCCGGGCAATCTCGGTACGATCCTCCGCACGGTGGACGCGGTGGGCGGTAGCGGCGTGATCCTCGTCGGCGATACGACGGACCCATATCACCCGAATGCGGTGCGGGCGAGCGTGGGAACGCTCTTCCGCCTTCCCATTGCGCGGGTGGAGCGGATCGAGGACCTGCGTGAATGGAGCCGCGTGCATGGCGTCAGCGTCGTCACTACGTCCGCGCGGGCCACGCAGGAGCACTGGGAGGCGCGCTATCCCTCGCCGCTGGTGCTGCTCTTCGGCAATGAGGGGCGCGGACTATCGCGTGAAGTGGTGGAGCAGGGTGATCTCGCGGTGCGCATCCCGATGCACGGCGGCGCGAGTTCGCTCAACCTCGCCGTCGCGGCGGGGGTATTACTGTACGAAGTGCTCCGGCAGCGACAGGAAGAGCGGTAGCCAAGTTATCCGCTCTGCTGCCACTCTCGGCGGGAGCGAAGGTACAGCCGCCACCCCGCGAAGAGCGTGAAGAGAAAGAGGGGAATGGAAACGAACGCCCGCCAGTCACCGAGACGAAGGAAATAGTACGACGGGACACCGAAAATCCAGAGCATGTTGGCCCAGAATATCCAGAGCAGAATGAACAGTTGCTTCATCGCGCGCGGTGCCTCTCTCATATGCGTTTATTCAATCGCGCCCGCAACGGGCGGACACTGGCACGATTATAGCGGGCATTGGCATCGCTGGGATACCCACCCCTGCCCCTCCCCGCTCCGGAGAGGGGTTGGGGGAGGGGCATTTACCGCGCGTCGCCGATGCCGTCCACCGCAGCGGGATTTTCGAGGGCGGTGATGTCGCCGAGGGGCACGTTGAGGTAGCGCGCCCGGATGACGCGGCGCATCACCTTCGCGTTGCGCGTCTTCGGCAGGTCGCCAACGAACTTGACCGCCTCCGGCTTGAGCGATTTGCCGAGTTGGTTGGTGATCTCCGTTTCGATGGCCGCCCGGAGCGATTCGTCCGGCTCATACCCCGGCCGAAGGACGACGAAGGCGACAATCGTTTCGCCCTTGATGGCGTGCGGGATGCTGATTGCCGCTGCTTCCTGCACTGCCGGGTGTGACACCGCTGCCGACTCGATCTCCGCCGGGCCAACGCGCTTCCCGGCGACCTTGATCGTGTCGTCCGAGCGGCCGAGAATGTACCAGTAGCCGTCCTCGTCTATGCGCGCGAAGTCGCCATGCACCCAGAGGCCGGGTAGGCGCGACCAATAGGTCTCCTCGTATCGCGCCGAATCCTGCCAGAAGCCGCGCGTCATGCCCGGCCAGCCGTTGCGAATCACCAGTTCCCCGACCGCGCCGCGCACCGGGTTCCCGGCATCGTCCACGACATCTACGGCCATCCCCGGCACGGGCGCGGAAAAGCAGGTCGGTTTGAGGGGCAGAATCGTGAAACTGCTGAGGATGCCGCCGGAAATCTCCGTACCGCCGGAGTAATTGATGATCGGGCAGCGGCCGCCGCCAATCTCGTCGAAGAACCACTGCCACGGCCCTGGATTCCACGCCTCTCCGCTCGAACCGAGTGCGCGCAGCGAGGAGAGATCGTGTTTACGCGGCCATTCGTCCCCTTTCGCCATCAGCGCGCGGACGACGGTCGGCGCGACGCCGCAGACGGTGATCCGATACCGCTCGATCAGCGACCAGAGGCGATCCGGCTCCGGCCAGTCCGGCGTCCCCTCGAAGAGGACGAGCGTGGCGCCGAGCGTCAGCGTGCCGGTGATCGCCCACGGCCCCATCATCCAGCCGAGGTCCGTGAACCAGAGTAGTGTATCGTCCGCCTGCACATCGAAGCAGTGTGCGAGGTCTTGCGTCGCCTTGATCGGGAAGCCGTCGTGCGTGTGCAGCGCGCCCTTCGGCCTGCCCGTCGTGCCGGAGGTATAGATAATCATGTACGGATCCTCAGCGTCCGTCCGCTCCGTCTCTCGCTCGGTCGGCTGCTGCGGGACGATCTCGTGCCACCAGTGATCGCGGCCTGGTGTGAACGGTGCCGCTTCGCCCGTCCGCTGGAAGACGATCACCGATTCGAGGGTTTCCACCCCGGCAATCGCCGCGTCCGCCGTCTCCTTGAGTGGTATGACCTTGCCCCGGCGGTAGAAGCCATCCGCGGTAATGAGCGCCTTCGCGCCCGCATCCCGGAGGCGCGTGGTGACCGATTCCGCGCCGTAACCGGAGAAGATCGGGATGTAGAGTGCGCCGAGTTTCGAGACGGCGAAGGTCGCTATCGCCGTCTCCGGCACCATCGGCATGAAGATGCCGACGCGGTCGCCCTTGCCAACGCCGAGCGCCGCGAGCGCGCCCGCCAGTTGATTCGTCTGCTCCCAGAGGGCGCGATAGGTCAGTTCGCGGCTCGCGCCGTCGTCGCCTTCCCAGATCACCGCCGTCTTCGCGGCGTTTGGACCAACGGCATGTTTGTCGAGCGCATTATGGACGTAGTTATACTGGCCGCCGGGAAACCAGGTCGCCCACGGCACGCCGCGCGAGAGGTCCACCACCGCGTTGTACGGGCGGTAGAATTGGAGGTCGAGGTCCTTGACCGTCGCGTCCCAGAACCACGATACATCATCTGCCGCCCGCGTCAGCAGTTCATCGAACGAGCCGATTCCCTCACGCGCCATGAAGCGGCGGAGACGGCTGCGGCGCAGGTTTTCCTCGCTCGGACGCCAGACGATTTCCGCGCTGCCGTCGTCGTGGCCGACCGGCATCGTCGCTGTGCTTTTCGATTGGGTCATGTCCTCCTCCTCCGCGTCGTCGGGGTGCGGCGTGCCATGCGGGCGATGATGTCACAACGATAGCACGCCTGGCGGAAAGCCCCCACCCCCATGCTGGCCTGGAGGGAACCCGGCCCCGCACGCGGGAGGGGGGGCTATTAGAGAAGTTCGGCCTCCACCAGCACCTGCCGCACCCGCTCGATTTCCTCTGAAGTGTAACGGGTGAGCGGGCGGCCGATGACGTTGGTCTCGATCACGCCACGCAGCATCAGCGCGGTTTTGAATCCGCCGAGCGCGGAGGCCGTGAACCCCATCCGGCCTGGTGTGCCGCCGTAAATGATCGAGAAGAGCCGGTAGAGCCGTTCCTGCTCGGCCCGTGCCCGCTGCCAGTCACCGGCGCGGGCGGCATCGTAGATACGGACGAACCCAGCCGGGTCCACATTGCCGAGCCCGGGAACGGAGCCATTCGCACCGAGGAGCAGTGCCGCATCTACGAGCAATTCGGAGCCGGTGAAGGCGGCGAATCCGGGCAGCGCGCGGGCGTCCATCACGAGGCCACGGAAGTTCGCCTCATCGCCGCTACTGTCCTTGATGCCCACGATCAACCCTTCCGCCGCCATCCGTGTGATGGTCGCGCGCTCGATCTTTACGTGGACGGCGCTCGGGATGTCGTATGCCATGATCGGCAGGCCAATCGCTGCCTGGATCGTGCGGAAATGGGCGACGATCTCATCCTGGCTGGCGCGGGTGTAGAAGGGCGCGGTGAGGACGAGCGCGTCCACGCCCGCCTTCGCCGCGTTGCGGGCGTGTTCGAGCGAGGGCGCGGTGGTCATGTCAATCACCCCGGCGAGCACCGGCACCTTGCCACCCGCCGTTCGTACCGCGACATCGAGCGCCATCGCGCGCTGCCGGTCGGTGAGGAAGACCGTCTCGCTTGTCGAGCCGAGCATGAAGAGGCCATGCACACCTGCGTCGAGCAGGAAGCCGATCAGCCGCTCCAGCGAGGCAGTATCTACCTCGAAATCCTCGGTCATCGGCGTGCAGACGGGCGGGACGATCCCGCCGAAACCGTTGGGCAATCCGGGCATTACGCATCTCCTCCCACACGCTGTGTGAGCATAAACAGACCATCCCCGACGCGCACGCGCGGGGTACGGCGGATGAAGGGCAGGACACCATCGGACGGGGCGAAGAGGCGCTCGCGCACGCGACCCTGGAAATCGACGATCTCGCCGACGAGCGTGCCGCGCGAGACGACTTGCCCCGCGCTTACGAAGGCGCGAAAGAGGCCGTCCTCCCCTGCCGCGACCATCGTGTCGGTGTTCCCGCCACCGCGCCAAATCTCGCGATGGCGCGGCGCGGGCGATTCGCCGGGCAGCATCCCCATCGCGACCATCGCCCGCTGGACGCCCTCAATGAAGCACGCAACGGTCGCGCGATCCGCCTGACCGCCACCTGTCGCTTCCGTGTAGACGAAGGGAATGCCGCGTTCGAGCGCGAACGAACCAGTGCGGCCCGGCGGCATCGGCGGCGGGTGCGCCCAAATCACCGGCGCGCCGAAGGCATATGCCAGTTCGCGTGATCGCGCGCCTGCGTCATCGTCCATCGCGGCATAGCCGATGAGCAGTGCGCCATCGAGGGCAACACCGCCGCTGTGGAGGTCAATCAATGCGTCGGCGGGCGCGATGCACTCGGTGGCGATCAGATGCGCCAATTGCTCACTCGGCGTCCCGTTCCGGTCGCCGGGGAAGCAGCGCGCGAGGTCTTTATCGTCCTGCGGGTTCGTGCGGCGGCCTGCCTCATACGCGGGCGCGTTGACGACCGGCACGGCGATCAGTGTGCCGCTAATCGCGCTCGCGGCCAGCATCGCGAGAAGTTCCGCGATGGCGACCGGGCCTTCGTACTCGTCGCCGTGGACCGCGCCGAGGAGGGTGAGAACCGGGCCCTCCGCGTTGCCTGTCGCGATGTATGCGGTCACGCTGGCATCGCGGTCTGTCAGTTGAGTCGGCACAACCTGACCGACTTGCCGCGCATCCCACCACGACGGGCGGTGACGCCTCGCGTCCGTGGCCGTCGTCATCCGATTTTCATGTGGGGGTCGAGCGCGTCGCGCAGGCCGTCACCCATGAAGTTGCAGGCGAGCACAGTGAGGACGATGGCGATGCCTGCCGGAACCCACTGCCACGGTTGCTGTTCGAGGGTTTGCAAGTTGCGCGCGACATTGATCATGTTGCCCCAACTGGCGGTCGGCGGCTGCACGCCGAGGCCGAGGAAGGAGAGGCCCGCCTCCAGCAGGATCGCGTTGACGACGCCGAAACTGGCGTAGACGACGAGCACGTCCACGGTGTTAGGGAAGGCATGGACGCCGATCATGCGTGCCGCCGAGGCGCCCATCGCACGGGCGGCGACGAGGAACTCCTGCTCGCGCAGCGAGAGGAATTTGGCGCGCACGAGGCGGCAGGGCACCGGCCAGTTGAGCAGGCCGATAATCAGCAAGGTCTTGATGATGCCCGGCCCGGTCAGCGCAACGATGGTCAGGATGATAATGATCGGTGGGAAGGTCATCACGACATCGGTGAAGCGCATGATCAGCCCGTCCATCCAGCCGCCGAAGAAGCCTGCCAGGGCGCCGAGGAGCGCGCCGATGATGATCGAGATCGCCGCCGCCGCGAAGCCGATCAAGAGCGAGACGCGCCCCGCGTAGATCGTCCGCGAGAAGGTGTCCCGCCCGGTGCGGTCGGTGCCCAGCCAATGCTTGGCCGTCGGCCCCTGATTGCGCCCGAGGAGATCGACGGCATTCGGCCCGACGCGCGCGATGAGCGGCGCGAAGACGGCGAGCAGGATGAAAATGGCGAGCACCACCACTCCGACGACCGCGAGCCGGTGCCGCCGGAAGCGGCGGAACGCTTGTCGTGTCGGCGTCAGGACGACCGCATGTTTCTTCCCCGCGCGTGTCTCTTGCTCGGATGGCGCGGTGACGCGGGCATTCGTTTCGGCCAGACTCTTATCCATCATCTCTGTACCTCAGTGGCGGTAGGGAAAAGCCCGCCGGAAATGAACCGCCAATACTGCCCAGAGGGCGCCCGCAAGCGCGCCAAGAAATGCGAAGAAGAAGACCCTTTTCTCTCTTCCCTCTTGGCGCGCTGGGCGTCTTGGCGGTTTTCTGGTTCACTGCCGCTACGAGATCATCCATAGCGAATCCGCGGGTCGATGAAGGCATAGGCGATATCCGTGAGCAGGTTCGCAACGAGGATCGCCGTGGCGATGATGAAGGTGAGGCCCATGATGAGCGGGTAGTCGCGCCCGGCGATGGCGTCGAGGTAGAGCGTGCCCATCCCCGGCCACGAGAAGATTGATTCGAGGAAGACCGCGCCGCCGATCAGCGGGGGTACCGTCGCGCCGATGATCGTCACAATCGGGATCAGCGCGTTGCGCAGGGCGTGGCTGGCAATCGTGACACGCCGGGAAAGCCCCTTCGCCTCCGCCGTGCGGATGTAGTCCTGCGTCAGCACGCCGAGCATCGCTGAGCGAGTATAGCGCATAATCAAGGAGATCTGGAAGAGCGAGAGCATCAGCGCGGGGAGGATAAGGTGATCGAGGTGGTCCCAGACCGAAAAGGGTATCCCCGGCGTGGCGAATCCGCCGGCAGGGAACCAGCCGAGCCGGAGTGAGAAGACGTACAACCCTAAGAGCCCGGCGAAGAACGCCGGGGTGGACGCGCCGAGGAAGGCGAGGACAGTCAGGACGAAATCGAGGAAGGAGTACTGCTTCACGGCGGAGATCACGCCGAGCACGATGCCGAGCGTGATGCTAAGGGCGAGGCCGCTCCCCATCAGCATCAGCGTCGGGCCGATCCGCTGCCGGATGACGAGCGCGACGGGTTGACCGTCCTTGATTCGTCGCCCCAGGTCGCCCTTGCCGACCTCGCGGAGCCAGTAGAGGTAGCGAATCGGCGCCGGTCGGTCGAGGCCCAATTGGTGCCGCAGGGAATCGCGCTGCTCCTGTGAGAGCACCTGATCCGGCGTCAGGTAGGCATCCAGCGGATCGCCCGGCGTCAGTTGCAGGAGCGTGAAGATAATCGCCGTGATAGCGACGAGAATCGGGATGCTGATGAGAATCCGCCGCTGGATGTAGCCCGCCATGCGTCGCTTCGCTCCTTGAGCAATGAGGTTGGCGATCTCCACTCATTGCTCATTGCTCATTGCTCGTTGCTACTTCGACACCGTCCAGAGTTCCGCCTGATCGTAGTAGCGGCCACTGCCCGCCGACGGGGTGTACAAGAAATTTTGCACCTTCTTGGAGACCGCGCCGAAGCGCGTCGTCACCCACATCGGCACCCACGGCAGTTGGTCATTCTGGATGCTGGCCGCGCTCTGGTAATCGGCAGCACGCTTGGCTTGGTCAATATCCGACCGACCGGCCAGGTATGCCTTATCCTCATCGGGATTGTTCCAGAAGCCACGGTTGGAGCCGCTCGGTGGCACGGCGGTCGAGAGGAAGTAGATACTCGTCACATCCGGCTCCGGGCCGTTCGCGCCGCCCGCATAGTAGATCGTGAACTGCGGATCGGCCTTGCTGACGAAGCCGTTGAAGGTCGGCACGTCCACCGCGCGCAGCGTCACCGCGATCCCGGCCTCCGCCAACTGCTGCTGCGTCGTTGTGAGAATGTCCGTCGAGACTTGATCGGCGTAGTAGGTGAGAATCTCGATCGGGCTGCCCTTGATCTTGTCCCAGTTGGCGGCCTGCAAGAGTTGCTTCGCCTTGTTCACATCCCGCTTATAGGGGTTGGCGTCCTTCGGCGTGTACTGCTGCTGATCGAACGCGGCCGGGACGACGACCGCCGACCCCTTGAAGAGTTGGTCCACGATCGCCTTCCGGTCAATCGCGTAGGCGAATGCCTGGCGAACGCGCACATCCTGGAGGCGCGGGTCTTTGAGGTTGAAGCAGAGATAGTTCACGACCTGCGACGGACCGGAAAGGACGGTCAGATTCGCGTCCTTCTTGGCGATTTCCGCCTCGTCGGAGGTCAGGTAGGTGAACTGGATTTCGCCCTTTTGCAGGGCGATCAGGGAGCTGCCCGCCTCCTTGAAGTAGCGATTGATCAGTTGGTCCAGTTTCGGCTTGCCCCGCCAGTAATTCTCGTTCGGGGCGAGTTGGACGTATTGATCCTGGACGTACTTGACCCACTTGAACGGGCCGGTCCCGATTGGATTGGTGAACCACCACGGATTCTTGACGAGGTCCTTCGGCGCGATGGTGCCGAGCGCGTGCTTGGGGAGCATGAAGACGAAGATCAGCGCATCGAGGAATGCCGCGTTCGGCTTGCCGAGCGTGATGACGCACGTCAGCGGGTCCGGCGTCGCGATGTCCTGAATGTCGGCGTACTTCGGGCCGTAGGGGTTGGCGCTGTCCGGGCTCTTCGCTACCTCGATGGAGAACTTCACATCATCCGAGGTGAAGGGCTGCCCGTCGTGCCAGAGAATACCCTTGCGCAGATGGAAGGTGAAGGTCTTCGCATCCGGCGAGATTTCCCACGACTCGGCGAGATCGCCCTGCATTTTCGTGAAATTGATGTCGTAGACGAGCAGTTTGGAGTAGTACTTCTCCAGCCACATGAAGCCCGCACCCTGTGTGACAGGGTTGAACCCCTGCGGGCTTCCGCCCGGCCCGACATCGAAGCCGCCGGTCAATGTGCCGCCGGCCGCTCCTGCAGCGGCCTGGGTTGTCGGTGCGGCTTGCGCGCTGGCCGCCGCGGTCGTCGGCGCGGCAGCGACCGCGGAACTGCTCGCGGTCGTCGGGCTGACGGCGGAGGCAGCGCTCTTCGTCGGTGCGGTGGTCGCGGCGGCGGCAGTGGTCGGCGCGGCGGTGGTTGGCGCGGCAGCCGCGCCTGTCGCCGAAGTGGTCGCAGTCGGGTTGGATGACCCCCCGCACGCGGCGAGCAGCGCGCTTGCAGCAGCGGCGGCGAAACCGGCGACAAATGTGCGGCGAGAGAGCAATTGTTCAGGACTCATCGCATACCTCCTCTGATCCGACGACACCGATAGATCTCATGCGCTCGTGTACTGCATGGCGACACGGGCAGGTTGCCCCGTCGCGAGTGAACGGTAGGCGGCCTCGATTGCCGCGATGGTTGCCCAGGCATCATGCACGCCGTAGAGCGGGGTGCGCTCCTCCCGGATATCCCGGATGAATGCTTCGATCTCCGTCGCGACGGTGCTTTGCGCGGATTCTCCCCCGATCGTCCGCCCCCTCCTTTCCGAGACGGTGCTCCAGATGTCCAGTTGTGGCCGATTCTCGTCCACCGTCAGATGCCCATGTGAGCCGATCAGGCGGAGGGTGGAGGCGCCGGTGCCGGGCGTCGGTGCGAACGGGACTCTGCCTACAGTGAGTGAGCCGATTATATCGTGTTCCAGCCGCAGCGAAAGGATGCCGACATCCTCGACGCCGAATTGCTTGTGCGCGTCGAAAAAGAACGTCCCGGCTTCCGCGAAGACCTCCGTGACCCGTGCGCCCGTAAGATAGTGGAGGTAATCCACCGGGTAGACCATGAAGTTCATCAGTTCGCCACCGCCGGAAAGCGCCGGATTGGCGACGAACTCAGGCCGCTCGACGGAGGTGCCGAAGAAGACGCCACTGGAGAGGAATTCGGCATCGCCGGAGCGGATCAACCCGAGATAGCCCGCGTCAATCGCCTGCCGCGCTCGCTGGATCGGCGGGCCGAAGAGCCGGTGAACGACGGTGAATTTGTTTCCCGGCATGCGCGCGGCTGCCTCCGCGACCATCGCGCATTCATCGAGTGTGACCGCCATTGGCTTATCCACAAGGACATGTTTCCCGGCCCGGAGCGCCTGGGCCGCCAATCGCGCATGGCGCGTCGGCTCTGAGCAGACGAGCACCAGATCTATATCCGCACGCGCGAGCGCGGAGGCGGGATCGCGGAGGACGGGGACGTTGTATTTCGCCGCGAGGATGCGGGCGTCGTCGTGTGCCCAATCGGGGGCATCCGGCTCCTCGACAATCGCGCGGATCGCCGTCTCCGGGTGCGCGTCGAAGACCGGCAAATAACTCGCCGCATGCCGCACCGCGCTGAGGACGAGTAGACCGAGGGGAGTATCATTACTCATTGCGCGCCTCCCCGACCGTGACTGCTCTGCCGGATTCCAACGATTCCTGCGCGGCGAGCGCGGCGGCCAGCGCGTGCCGCACCTGCGTATTCTTCACGATGGGCGATTCCTCACCGCGCACCGACGCAATCCAATGGCGGAGTTGGTGATACATCGCGTCTTCGATGGCGGGGGAGGGGAGCTGCACGCCGTCGCTGGACAACTGCGGATCATCCTCCGTGCTGTGGCTAAGGCTGCCGCGCTCACCGATGGCGAGGATGCGGCGGAGCGCGTCGCCCCGCTGACGCAGCGCGTAGGCGATCTCCAGGAGCGCGAAACTGCCGTCATCGAAGCGGACGGTCATATGGAAACTGTCCGGAATGCCCATCGTCGGCGCGAAGGTGCGGAAGCCGCGTGTGAAGACGCGCGTCGGTGCGCACCCAAAGAGCCAGACGGCGAGATCGAGGGCGTGGATGCCGTTGTGCAATGGGTGGCCGCCGGAGCGTACCGGATCAAGCTGCCATGCGCGCCAACCGCCCGCCCAGACATGCCCGGCGTACCAGGTGACGTGCAGCACGCGCAGCCGCCCGATGGTTCCCGCCGCAACCGCTGCGGCAATGTCCGTGTTGATGGGTTGGAAGCGTGCCGTCTGCCCCACCATCAGCGAGACGCCATGACGCGCGCTCGCCGCGACCATCGCATCGAAGTCGGCGAGGGAGAGCGCGGCGGGCTTCTCGACATGGATCGCCTTGCCATGCGCCGCCGCCGCGACAGTGAACGCCGCGTGCGTTTCGGAGGGCGTGCAGATGTCTATCGCGTCTACATCCGGCGCGGCGAAGACCGCTTGCGCGTCGGTTGACCATGCCGCCCCACTCCGCGCGGCCAGCAATTGCGCGCGGCGCGCATCCGTATCCACGATATGCGTCACGCGCGCGCCGGGGATGCGGGCATATGCCGCGATATGGTCCTGCGCGATGCCGCCCGCGCCGATCACCGCGACCGAGACCGTCATGCGCCGCCCCCCGCCGCAACGACGGGCGTGGCGAGTGTGCCAAGCCCCTCGATCCACGCCTCCATCCGGTCGCCGGGGTGCAGGTAGGTCTGTGTCGTCGCGCCAACGCCGGAGGGCGTGCCGGTGAGAATAATGTCGCCGGGTTCAAGGGTCATAAATCGCGCGCAGAAGGCGATCGTTTCCGCAACGGTGAAGATCATATCGCCGGTGGAAGCCTCCTGCCGCACCGCGCCGTTCACCGAAAGGCGCATCGCGAGCGCCTGCGGATCGGGCACGTCATCGGCGGTGACGAGGTATGGCCCCATGGGCGCGAAACCGTCCGGCCATTTGCCATTCAGCCAGTCAAAGAAGGCCATACGGGGTGTTACCTCGCCCCGCTCGACGCCCCAATCCACGACGCGCGCCGAGATGTCGTTCGCGATCATGTATCCCGCGACGACGCCAAGCGCGTCGGCGGCCTGGATACCCTTGCATCGCCGTCCGATCACGACCGCCAGTTCGAGTTCGTAGTCCATCGCGTCCGAGATGTCGGGCGCAGAGATGGGTTCACCCGCCGCGACGATTGCGGTCGAAGGCTTGAGAAAGAGCAGGGGGACCGCGTTCGCCTTCCGCACATCGGCGACCTTGCTTTCGCGCACATGATCTTGATAATTCCCCGCGAGCGCGAGCAATTTCGGCGGACGGCGGAGCGGGGCAAGCAATTGGACTGCTGAGAGCGCGAGAGCAGGGGATGAGGCTGTGGCATGCGCCCGCTCCATCCAGTCGTCGCCACTTTCGAGCAAATTGAGAAGATCGCCCGATCCGAGATCACGGATCTGCTGATCGCCTTCCGGGCCGGTAAGGACGCCGTGCCGCACCTCCCCGCCACTGCGGTAACTCACCAGTTTCATGCCGCCCCGCTTTCCCGATACGAGCGATCGAAGGACCGCGAATTGCCGTTATTCCGTCGTGATCTGGTGCGCATTCGGGCTGATATGCGCGCGAAACGCGTCCTCGGCACATTGTGGATCACCGCTCTCCAGCGCGGCAATCAATGCCGTATGCCGATCGAACAAATCCTGGGGATTGTGTTGATGCCCAACGGGTACCGTTGTCGGGATGAGCCAGGCGAGGGGATCGAGTACCGACCAGATGCGGAGCAGCGCCGTATTGCCGGTGAGGCGAACAACCGTCTCGTGGAAGCGTGCGTTGAGACGAACGACCTGGATCCAGTCCGTCCCCATTGCCGCGTCAACCATGATCGTGACCAACTCGCGCAGCGCCGCTCCATCGCTCGGCGTGATCTTCGCCGCCGCGCGCCGCGCTGCATGGCCCTCCACGAGCGCCCGCACTTCCTGAATGTCCTCAATATCGTTGCGCTCAAGTTTGGCGACGAAGGTTCCTCGTCGCGGGCGCTGCACGACCAGGCCGTCGTGGATCAGGCGCGCAAACGCCTCACGTACGGGAGACCGGCTAATGCCAAGACGCCCCGCGAGTTCACCCTCCGTGATGCGATCGCCGGGCTTCAAGTCACCGCAGTGTATCGCCTCCACAATCAGTCCATAGACGTCGTTGTGGAGAGAACGATCCTCCACGAGGTGAGCCGTCGCGTGTGTGGAGAGTACAGCAGATCGCATGAATCCGCCCCTCGCATGCTTGTTGTCGATTGTCGACCATTACTGATGCTATCATACGCGTCGTGATACTTCCCGTCAATCCCGCGGTGCCGGGTACGTCCGAGAAAGAGGATCAGTATCCGGCAGCCGCTACGGCGTTATGCCTTCCGGCTCTCTCGGCTGCCAACCCTTGACGGATTGCGCCTCGCTCGTCGCTTCGTGGAGCATGAAGCGGGATTCGTAGGCGAGGCCGAGGAATTGGTAGCCGTCCGCGATGCGCTCACTGACGCTCTTCGCGTCCGCACACATGACGCCCGCAGCGACGTGATGCTTCTTGCAGGTCTGGAGGATGTGCTGCATCCCCTCCTGGAAGACCTGCGCGTCGGGCCACGTCGCGAGCGGTAGGCCCATGTTGCCGAGCATGTCATTCGGGCCGACGAAGATGCCGTCAATGCCGCCATCGGCGAGCATCGCATCGAGATTGTTGATCCCTTCGGGGGATTCAATCATGAGGATGACGCAAATCTCGTCGCTCGCACGCCGGTTATACTCGCCGGGCCGGGCATCCCACGAGGCGTTATATCGCCCGCCGCCGAAGGAGCGGTTGCCGGCGGGCGGGTGCTTCGCCGCCCGCACCACCGTGCGTGCCTCTTCCACGGTGTTGACCATCGGCGCGATGATGCCCCACGCGCCCGCGTCCAGCACGCGCTTGATGTTCTCATGCGTCCCCTCGGGCACGCGGACGAAGGGGGCGGAGGCCGTACCGCGCATCGCCATCATCATCAGCGCGACCGTTTCGATGGAAAAGGCGTAGTGCTCCCAGTCAATCGTCAGCCAATCGAATCCGACCGTCGTCATTGCCTCGACGGCAAGTGGCGCGCCGTAACTCAACCAGGCGCCGACCGATGGCCGCCCTTCGCGCAGCGCGCGCTTTACGTGATTCTCTCTCATCCCCTTTCCTTTCTGAATTAGCCCGCATCTCGATGGATACACAATATCAGTTGACATGCGCGCCGTCTGTAGCCAGCCATTCCCGCGCCTGTCCGGGAACGTGCTCGTCAACATCGTCGGGGAGCGGCATCATCCCTGCGTATACTGATGCGGATGCCGCCCGTGCCGCGCGACTGACGCGCATTAGCCCGGGCGGCCCGCAGCAGGAGCAGACGATTGAATACCGCGCAACAGCCAACCGGGGATGATCTGGATGTGACCTTGCTCGCGCAGGGCGAGCAAACCGGGGAGCAGATCGCCGCACAGTTGGCGGCATTTATCGCGGGGGCGCGGCACAGCCTCGACATGGCGCTGTACGACTTTCGCCTCAGTGATCCCCTCAAGGCGATCATCGCGGGAGCGCTGCACGAGCGCGCGGCGGCAGGCGTCGCCATCCGCATCGCCTATGATGCGGACAAGCCGGAACCGCCGCTCGTCGCGCAAGGCATGGATCCCGCGCCGCCCGGCACCGGCGCGCTTGTCCAGTCGCTCGGCTACCCATTTCGGCGGATCGGCGGGCCGAAACTGATGCACAACAAATATATCGTCCGCGACCGGCCGGCCCCCGAACGATCGGACAACGGCGCCACGCCGTCGGTCTGGACGGGTTCGACTAACTTCACGGATGACTCATGGAATGTCGAGGAGAATAACATCCTCCGCATCGCCTCGCCCGATCTGGCGCGGTTCTATGCGCGCGACTTCGCGGACTTGTGGCGCGAAGGCGAAATCGGCACAAGCGGATCGTTCGATACGGCACCCGTCGCCCTCACCTACGATCGCACGCCGCTTTCCGCGCAGGTCTTTTTCTCGCCGGGGCGCGGGCCGCAGATTGATGATGAGGTGGCGCGGCGGGTATCGGCCGCACGGCGGCGCGTCCGCATCTGGAGCATGCTGATGAACAGCGGCGCGCTCATCGGGGCGCTCGGCGATCTTCTCGCGGCGGGGAATGTGCCGGTGAGCGGTGTCTATGATCGCACGCAGATGGCGAGCGTGCTGACGCAGTGGCAGGACGTGCCGCACAATGTCTGGAAGATCGGCGCGATCCGGCAAATCGTCGCGCAGGCCGGATTGATCGGCAAGAACTCGACGCCCTACCGACCGGACACAATCCACGATTTCATGCACGCGAAAGTGCTTGTCGTGGACGATACCGTGATCACCGGCTCGTACAACTTCTCGCGCAGCGCCGAGTTCAATGCGGAGAATCTGCTGATCCTCGAAAATAGCGCGCTTGCCGATCGCTACAGCGCATTCGTAGATCATTTGATGGCGAAATACGCGGCGGCCAATCAACCGCTCTGAGTGGTGGAGGAACGACGATGGCGAACGATGACGCGCCCGACCGACCGGCGGCGGCGGACGGTATGATCCCGAATATCACGCTCAATCGCGCGGCGCAACAGGGCCAGCCGACCGAGGATCGCAAACTGCTTTCGTGGACGGATCGCG
>JAICJW010000465.1 GCA_025928215.1 Chloroflexia bacterium
GTTGGGGTATTTCGCTAATACGCTTTTGAGATGGAAATGGCGTGATACCTGCGTAGGGACACGAACATTCTTTGGGCAGTACGAACTGTTCTCTCGCGGTGGTAGAACGCTCCGGCAACGGCGCGGCTCCTTCGGGGAGGGCGATATGTCGCCATCCGAAGGTAGACAGGGTAGTAGTTGCAGGCTGAAAGCCTGCAACTACTGGGCAATTTGCTTCACTGGTGGGCCATTTACCGTGCGGTCAGGCCGCCATCAATAATCAGCGCGGAGCCGGTGACGAACGCCGCCTCATCGGAGGCGAGGTAGAGCATCGCGTAGGCGATCTCGTCCGGCTGGCCGAGGCGACCGAGCGGCTGGCGGGCGCGCAACTGGACGCGCGTCGCCTCTTCCTCGCCCGCGTGATACTTGGCGAGATAGGCATCCACGAAAGGCGTCTCGACCGTGCCGGGGCAAACGCAGTTGACACGGATGCGATCCTTGACGTGATCCACGGCGAGTTGCTTCGTCATTGCCGTCACCGCGCCCTTCGTCGTGCTATAGGCGAAGCGGCGATCCACGCCGACGAGACCGGCGACGGACGCGGTATTGATGATCGCGCCGCCGCCATGCTCCTTCATCCAGCGCACTTCCGCCTGCGCGCACAAGAACACGCCCTTGACGTTGACAGCCATCAGCCGGTCGTAGTCTTCCTCGCTCGTCTCCGTCACGTCGCCGACGAGGCCGATGCCCGCGTTGTTGATGCCGATATCGAGCCGTCCATATCGTTCGATCACCGCGTCAATCGCCGCCCGCACGCTGGCGGGATCGGTGACATTCACCTGATGGAACGAGGCCGTGCCACCCGCGCCGGTGATCGCCGCCACGACGCGCTGCCCGCCTTCGGGGTTGACATCCGCGATGGCGACGGTCGCCCCCTGCCGCGCGAAGAGCAGCGCCGCCTGCTCGCCGATCCCGCTCCCCGCCCCCGTAATGAACGCCACCTTGCCATCGAGCCGAAAGAGCGTCATGCGAACCTCCTGTAAGGGTGAAGGGCGATCGGCTGAGGGCAGGGTTACCGGCCATCACCCGCCGAATCGTTCGATGGCGCGAGGATACACGACGGACAGTAGGAGTTCCAGAGAGATCCGATCCACCCCTTCGCTTCTCATGGATGCGGGATGTCATATGCTGTGGGCGATCCCTGACATCCAACCACACGGAGGCCGCCGCCTGCGGACCGGGTCACGCCCGTGCAGAGGGATCTACGGACAGGGTAGCTTCCCCGCCCAAGACCTGGGGTGCCTGCCTGCGTGCGTCCATATTGCCCGCCGTAGACCAACTCCTGGATCGCGCAGGCACCGTCATTGCCGGTGATGATCGTGAAAGAGAGAACGCTGTATGCGCTGAAGTAGGCGGGACCGTGCATTGGGTCCACGGCGGGTGTCTCATCGGTGCTCGTGCGGACAGCAAATGTTTCACCACCCGTGACGGTGCAGTGCTGATATGCCTGCCAGAAACAGTCCTCGGCGGCCTGGGCGTCAGCGGGATTGAGCACGCGGGAATCGCGCACCTCGACGAACCCGCAGGCAAAGTCCGATAACGTTGGGAGGACGACAGACGGGTACGGCGTGAGCGTAGTTGGTATCGCCGGTGGTGGCACGGCGGTGGATGTACCGCCACAGGCGACGAGCGTGAGGATGAGGGATACGACGATCAGACGGCGCATGGCGGCGCTCCACAAGATGCAAAGGAATTATTTCCATAATAGCAGATGGGCGATGCGGACTTTCTGAAGTATTATGTCAAAGACGGCATGCGGTCGGCGTACATGGAGAAGGCAAGATCAGGATGAATGCATCATTGTTTGTCAGCACGGCGGATATTGTGACGACCATGATCGCGCTGCTTGGCATGATGGCGCTGCTCTTTGTGCTCATTCCCACCGTGCTCTTTCTTGTCGCGCGGTCGGCGTATCGCCGCGTCCGGCGTGATCCGCGCGTCAACCGCACCACGCTCCGCATTCAGGAAATGACCAGCCCACCCGGCCCGCGCCGCAGCCTGGGGCATCTCCGGGTGCGTCTCGGCGATGCACTGACCAGCGCACGGGCAGCCGTCGCGGTGATCCAGACGCATGGAAGCGTGCAGGGCGATCTGGCGAGCCTCGTCCGCCGGATTGACCGCGTTGCCGCGCCGCTCGACGCGCACCTACGCCTGATGCAGACGGAGCCGGATATGCGGCTGCTCTACGAACTGCTCCAACCGGCCCGCGCTCGCGTCGAGGAGATCGAAAGGATCGTCCGCCAGATCCGCACCGCCGCGTACGCGACGCTCGGCGGCGACATGGAGGGGATGGTGGCGCAAATTACCGCCGATGTCGAACGCGAAGTGGCGGCACTGCACGCGGGGATGAGCACGCTGCATGCGCTGGCGATGGATAGACCGCTGCCGGTGAGCGTGCCGCCGCGAAAGGAAGCCTACCGATGACCCTCGCCGCCCGTGTCAAAGCGGTGATCAAGAGCAAGACCTATCGCGCCCCGGAGGCGGTCAAGGACCCCCGACAGGCGCTCGAAATGAGTTACGAGCGGCAACTGCACCTCTTGCAGGATGTCCGGCGCGGGCTGGCGGAGGTTTCGACCGCGAAGAAGCGGATCGAACTGCAAGTCGCGGAGATCGGCACGCGCTATGACCGGCTCGGCGCACAGGCGTACGATGCCGTCGCGCAGGATCGGGACGATCTCGCCCGCATCGCCTTGACGCGCCGGGCGGCGGTCGAGTCGCAGGTACAAATGCTTCAGGAGCAGCATGCCGCGCTCGCGACGCAGGAGGCGCAACTGATTGCCAATCAGCAGCGTCTCGCCGAGCGTATCGAGAGCTTCCGTATCCAGAAGGACGCCTTCACCGCGACGTACGCCGCCTCCGAGGCGCAGGCCCGAGCGAATGAGGCAATCGCCGGTCTCGGCGGCACGATGGTCGAGGCGGCGCAGACGCTCCAGCGGGCGCAGGCGCGCGTGCAGCAGGTCCGCGCTCGCGCGCTGGCGACGGAGGAGTTGCTCGCGACGGGCGCACTCTCCGACTTCAGCGGCTCCTCGGACGCGGAACTGGACCGGCAGATCACCGAGGTCGCCCGCGCCTCATTGGTGGATACACAACTCGCGGCAATCAAGCACGATGTGCTCGCGAGTGGCGCGGGACCGAA
>JAICJW010000176.1 GCA_025928215.1 Chloroflexia bacterium
CGGAAGGCGAGCGGATCAAGGAATTCGTCGTCCACACGGCGATAGATAACATCCACCGGCTCGCGACCACGTGTCGTGCGCAGATAGACGCGGTTATCCACGACGAAGAGGTCACGCCCCTCGACCAGTTCGATGCCCATCTGCTGCGCGAGGAAGGCGTGCTCGAAATAGGCGGAGTTGTAGATACCGGGCGTGAGCAGCACGACGGTTGGGCCGCCGGAGCCGCGCGGCGCGGGGCGGGGCGAGAGGGCGCGCAGGTTCTCGATCAGTTGGCTGCAATAATGATCCACGGAGCGGACGCCTAACTCGCCGAACCAATCGGGCAGCACCCGCCGCATCGTCGTCCGGTTCGCGAGAACATACGAGACGCCGCTCGGGCTGCGCAGGTTATCTTCCAGCACCAGATACCGCCCGCTCGCGTCGCGTACAAGGTCGCTGCCGACGATATGGATAAAGAGGTTATGCGGCACATCAATGCCGACGACCTCGCGGCGGAAGTGGCGCGCCCGGACGATCAACTGACGCGGAACGACACGGTCTTCGAGGATTTCCTGATCGTGGTAAATGTCGTGGATAAACATATTCAACGCGCGAATGCGCTGCTGCAGGCCCGTTTCGATCAACCGCCACTCGTCCGGCGGGATGAGGCGGGGGATGAGGTCGAAGGGGAAAATGCGCTCCGTGCCATGTTCGGAGTCCGAATAGACGGTGAAGGTGATGCCCTGATGGAGGAAGGAGCGATTGGCGAGGTCGCTCGCGTGGCGGAGGTCGCGTGCGTCCAGGTGGGCAAGTTGGGCGGCGAGCGGGCGATAATGCGGGCGGGGCGTGACCTTTCCGCCGGGGGCCGGCACGAACATCTCGTCGTAGAATCCGCCGGTATCGTAGCCGCGCGTGAGCGGGTTCGTCGCAATCGTGGACGGGGACATGGCGCGCTTGGCGATGGGAACGTCCTTCCTCATCAACAGCGATAGCATGTCACTCCGCTATCTGCTGCCTGCTATCTGCTGTCTGTTGCCTACGTGCGCCATGGTAGCGGCGTTCGCACCTTCCGGCAATCATGCGACTGCACAAAATCTCCGCAGTGGACCGAGCGAGGGGATGGCGCATGGAACGAATGGCGCGCATGGGACGTTCTTCCAGAGAAAGGGGGCTGCTTCATGCGCCGAACTGTTTGTGTCCGTCCATTCATCTCAATCATGCCGGTCGCGGTGCTCGGCCTCATGCTGATGGCGTGCGGTGGGTCATCTGCCGCGACACCGATACCGACACTCGCACCGACTGCGGTTTCCGCGCCGACCGCGACCCCGACAACCGCACCAACGACCGCGCCATCTGCCACCCCCACACGGCTGCCCACGCAGGCGGTGACGCTGCCGCCCTCTCCGACCGCTGGCGTGACCGCCGGTACGCGCGGTCAGATTAACATCGCCTTCAGCACCGATCCGGCACAGCCCATTGTCGGGCAACCCGCGACGATCACGATACGGGTGTTCGCGGTCGGTGGCCCGCTCACGATCGCGCTCGTCGGCAGCTTCTCGATCAGTGCCGTCTCCGACGCGAGCGGGGCGGTTCTCTCCGCCGTCGCGACCGCGCTTCCGAACGGCCCAGGCGGCAGTTACCGCGCCTCGATGACCTTTCCCACGGCAGGCACTTGGCATCTCGCGACGGATAATTTCAAGGGCGCGCCCGGTAACACCGCTGATGTGACGGTGGTCGGTGCGCCGTCAGCCGATCTGCCCGGCTGCCACGCCGCCGACCTGCACGCGGACGCCCAGTGGCAGGGCGCGGCCGGCTCGCGGATCGGCACGATTACGGTGACGAACAACGGCGCGGACGCATGCCTGCTCGCGGCCTATCCGGCGGTGCGGATCGAGAACATGCAGGGGCAGATTGCGCCGACTGACAATGCGACGGTCACAGATGGTACTGACGTGGGTGGCGACATTGCCCTGCAACCGGGGCAGCAGGCGGCAGCCGATGTACGGTGGTCCAACCAGTGCCCGCAAGCGGCAGCGACTGACACGTTTCTGCTCCGCGTCACTCTCCCCGAAAGCGACGGCTCCTTCACGGTGCCGACGAGCGTGCCGCCCTGTCTCGGCGATACGCAGCCGTCGCATCTGAGCCAGCAGCCATTCACCCTCCGGGGCGACGCCGCGCAGGTCGTCCGCGATTATTACCTGGCGATCAACCGCCACGACTACCGCGCCGCCTATGCCCTGTTCGGCGCACCGATGCGGCAAAATCAATCCTACGACGACTTTACCGCCGGGTTCGCGACGACCCAGGAGGACGACCTGCACATCCGCGCCATCGCCCCGAACGGCAGCCAGTCCGTCGTCACGATCGCTCTCAGCACCCGCGCGCGGAGCGGCGACACGCGGCGCTATGCGGGCACGTATACCGTTGGGCCTGAAAACGGCGCGTTGCGGATCGTCGCGGCGAACATCGCGCCGGCGTAGCGTAGTGTCAGGCGCGGGTGACGTGGGCCGAGACGGCGAGCCAGCGCCCGCCCCGGCGCGCCCACACATCCGTATAGCGCCCGGCCCCTTGCCGACCATCGGGCAGGGTGTACGTCGTCCGCGCATGGATGATCGCGAAATCCCCCATCAGGCGCACGTTGACATCGTGGGCCTCAAGATTGGCGATTGTGACCGGAATCGCGGTCTGCCTCAGGAAGGCGCTCCGATCAATCAGCGTTCCGTCAGGGTTGCTGCACAGGAAGTCGTCCGCCAGGATCTCATCGAATCGGTGGACGTCCGAAGTCTGCACCGAGCGAATATAGTCGCCATTCAGATCGCGCAACGTGTCGAGATCGGTGGTCTGCATGCGCCAGTTTCCCCTTTCTTATCGCGTCTGACGTTCAAGCCACGGGAACTCGCGGTAGATCTGAGGGAGCGCCGCTTCAGCGGCGGCCTCACCGGCCGCAACGAACTGCGACCCGTCCTTGAATCGCCGTAAGGAAACTGCCGTCGTGCGCGGCTTGATGAGGACGCGGCACTCTTCCGCCGCGTCTACGCGTATCTGCGCCGCCATCATCTCGAATGAGCGCAACATCGAATTCACCACGTTCGGCAGTTTCTCTTTCGAGCGCCCCTCGGCGGTGCCCTCTTGCGGCGCGGCCAGATCGGTCGCGATATCAACGGCGATGATTTTGTCGGCGCCGAGGAGCTGGGCGGTGCTGATCGGCACCGGATTGACTACCGCACCATCCACGAGGAGGTGCGGGCCAATGCGTACCGGGGGGAACAACGCCGGAATTGACGCACTCGCCAGCACGGCCTGCCAGACGAGTCCGCGACGAATGACAATCTCGCTGCCGGAGATGAGATCGGCCGCGACGGCGGCAAAGGGGATCGGCAGGTCCTCGATGAGCCGCTCGCCGACGACATCCTTGCGGCGGAGAAACTGTTCGACCCCCCGGCTGCTGAGCAAGCCAACCCGCGAGATTTTGAAGCGGAAGGCGTAGGTGCTGCCGATGCGCAGCAGGTTCTCGTACTCGTCCAGTGAGCCGCCTCGCGCGATCATCGCCGCGCAAATCGCACCGATGCTCGCACCGGTGACGCAATCGAACGGCATCTGGAGGCGGCGCAGCACGCGCAGGACGCCGAGATGCGCCCATCCTTTCACGCCGCCGCCGCCGAGCACCAGCCCGATGCGCTGGCCCGCGAGCCACCGTGAAAGCGCGGCAACCGCCATCGCCCGATGCGCGTCCGAGGCCGGGATCACGCCCCGGACGGGGATGCCCACCTGCGCGTTGAGGGCATCGAGCGCGGCGACCGTCGGCAGCGTCGTGGACGGCGCATGGGTGACAATCGCCCCCACTTCCGGGCGGATGGACAGGGTGGCGGGCATCGGTAAGGTGGAAAGGATAGAGCGCATCGTCGCGGCGGACTCACTTGGGCCAGCGACGAGGACGCGTGTCGCCACCGCGAGCAAGGGGGGGGTGAGAAGGGGGCTGTGTGGCGGCACGAGAATCAGCACATGGCCGTAGTGATCTTCCAACCGGCTGAGGACGCCGAGGAGGTCGCCCACCGCCCCGGCGGCGCGGGAGTCGTTCTCCGCCGCATCGTCGAGGACGATCGTATCGTAGTGATCCCAATCCGATTGGTCGGCGTGGGTCATCATTGCGCCGTTGAGCCGCCCGGAGAGCAGGTCCCGCAGATGGTAGACCCGGCCTGATCGGTTCGTGGCGGCGTTGAAACCAACGAAAAGGATCGCACGCCGCGTCAATGACGATACCGCTCGCGCGAGATCGTCCCAGAGCGGCGATGGCTCCGCGATCAGCACCGTGATCTGCTGCGGGGCGGCAAGGGTGTTTTGTCGGCTGGTGTGGAAGAGCCGCTCGCTGAGGATGACGTTGATGTTTCGGGTCAATGCGGGGAAGTCGCGCGCCAGCTGTTGGAACGCCTCTTGACCGAGGACCCACGCGTCACCATCCGTGAGCGCCTGAACGGTCGCGGAGGGGAGCGTTCCGGTAATAAGCGACATCTCGCCGAAGCAATCCCCCCCCACGAGGCGTCGGAGGATAGTCTCTCGGGTCGGCGTCTCCGAGAGGGCGTCTGGTGTGGCTTCGGAAGGGGCGAGCTGCGTGGAACGCACGTGCGCAACCCCGGAGTGCAGGATGAAGAGTTCCCCACACCAGCGATCCTGCTGAATGAGCACGTCACCAGCGGCATACGACCGCAGCACGAGATGCCCGGAGATCGCCGCGATCGCTTCGGCGTCAAGCCCCTCGAAGAGCTTGACCCGTTGCCATAGCGGTTGGGGCTGCATCACCGCGCTGTCGGCATCAGTCGTTTGTGGATCATCTATCCCCATAGCGCACCTCTATAGACTCGCGGCATCGGCCATCAGTATACCGATACTCTGGCGTGTGCATCTCTTTCCGTATCGTCAACACATCGGTAATAATACGTCAATTGCGGGCGAAACGTTCCTGTCCACATATCGCATGTGGAGAATTTGGTTTCACCGCAATCATCAGAAGGAGAAGGTGGGTGGAGATCGCAGGAAGCGTCATCATTATCACTGGTGCGTCCCAGGGGATCGGCGAATTGGCCGCCCGGTATCTTGCGGAGCGTGGGGCTACCGTGGTGCTGGCCGCCCGGAACGCGGCCCGGCTGCACACTCTTGCGGATGAGATCACGGCGCGCGGGGGGCAGGCGCTTGCTGTACCTACGGACGTTGGCCGACGCGATGAAATCGAACGACTGGTGGAAGCAGCCATGACGGCGTTCGGGCGCATCAATGTGCTCGTGAACAACGCGGGCCTCACCTCGCCACGGATCGGCGTGGTGGAGACGACGGACGACAAACTACGTGAACTCATTGATGTCAACCTCCTCGCACCGGCGCGCTGCGCGCGGGCCGTCGTTCCGCATATGCGCGCGAACGGCGGCGGTATCATTGTCAACCTCGGCTCCGTCGCTGGTGAGATCGCCACCGGCGACGTCTACTCGGTGACCAAATTCGGCATCCGTGGCCTCAGTGACGCCTTACGCCGGGAACTGCGGCGCGACAATATCACGGTCGTTCTCATGGAGCCGGGCTTCATCCGCCGCCCGGACCGGCCAGGCGGCCGGATTCCGATGCCCGGCCCGGAGTTGGTCGCGCGGGCCATCGTGCATGCGATCGAGCATCCGCGCCGAAAAATCATCACGCCCTGGCCGTATCTGCCCGTCATTCTTGCGGCGAAGCTCTTCCCGGGGCGGGCGGACAGCATCCTCGGCGGCCGCAATGGTCGGGAGGTCATCAAGGGAGATGACTAAGAGTCTGTTTTAGAACCTCACCCCCTGACCCCTCTCATCTGCCCGGAGGGCACCCGCGATGGAGAGGGGAGCCAGCAAGTTTTGAAACCGGCACTAAATCGAGAACGTCGCCGGAAGCCTATGGAGTGGGAAGGTGAAACCCTGCCGCCTGCGCGTCCGCCTCCGTGGCGAAACAAATTTCCGGCTTGATCTGGTCATAGTTGGCGCTTCCCGGAAGGTGATAGACCGTTCGCAGGCTTTCGAGCCGCCCCTTGACAGGGTGGTCATCAGGGCATGCACCCTGCTTCGGGAGCACGCCAGGGCTGCGCGCCACCACTGAGGAAATCAGCGCTGATGCTTGTGCCGCGGGCGTTTCGATGATCGTCGCCACCCTGGTTGGAATGTCCGCGACGGATGTCTGAGCGCGCGCGATTGGCGTCTCCACCACCGGTGCCGCCGCACTGGCAATGCGCGCGATCGGCGTCTGCACGATTCCCGCCGCCACGGGCGTCGGTGTGGGCGGGGTATTGCCACCTCCACACGCGGTCAGCAGAAGAGCCGCGATGATCGTCGCCCACCCGGACAGCACGACGCGTCGTACAGCAATCCGTCCGACGAGTGGGTACTGCGGTCTGTCCATCGCGAACCTCCTCTCCTACAATTCTAACCGCTCTAACCGCCCGCTCTAGTTGAGAGACGAAAAAGGAAGCGGGCGAGTTCCGGTTGTCGTGTCGTCGGGTACAATACGCTGCACGATCCATCGCGCGGAGCGCAACGGCAGGGAATGCCGCGTTGTGGTGGGAAGGAGACCTGATGATCGCATTCGTGGAGTCGCCATTGGCGGCGCATATCTGGGCGGCATTCACGTTCAAGTATATCGTGCTGCCTCCGCTTCTCTTCCTCATCGGCGCAATCCCGTCCGCTCATCTTATCGCACGCCGCCGGGGGATCAACGATCTCCGGGCCACCGGCTCCCAAAACGTCGGCGCATCCAATATCGCGCGGCAGGCCGGGCGGAAGTGGGGGGCGCTGACGCTCATCGCGGATGCGCTCAAGGCGTTTATGCCGATTGCCCTCCTCCGAGGGTTCGGGATTATCCGCGAGAGTGACATTTTGTGGGTCGGCGCGCTGCTGATGCTCGGCCATAACTACACGCCCTTCCTCGGATGGCGCGGGGGCAAAGGCGTGAGCGTGATTGGCGGCATCCTCTGCTATCTCAGCCTCGGATCGGTTCTCATCAGCTTGATTCCGGCGATCCTCGTCTATCGTGCATTGCGCTGGGTTCCCGGTCTGACGATTGCCCTGCTGCTGACGTTTGAGGCGTGCGCCGTGATCGGACGATTGTCGCTGACGGCCAAACTGGCCCCGCTCGTCTTTGGCCTTATCTCGCTGATCGCGACGGTGCCGAACGTGATCCGCACGCCAAGCCAGGGGATACCGCCGGTGCTGCGCGGCGACGGCTCGACGTACTGAGCGACGCATCTGTTCGCCGGTCACTTCTGGGGCGTGGCCGTCCCAAAGAGTGATGAGGCCGTTGAGAGGGCAGTCGGCGCCCGTGTGACGGCGGCGCTCGTCGCTGCCGGAGTCACCGTCACTTGCGCTCCCGCCGGGACGAACGACGTGGAAGCGACGATCGCGTCAATATCACTCCGGTGCGTGCCGACCCGATCCGCCGACAGACCAAATCGCTTGCCGCCATGGTCCACAAACCAGACCGCGACGGCAACCGACTCACCATTCTGCGTGTACGAGCCGGTGAGGAGTTTCGCCGGCTCGCCGCCGACGGTCACATCCTGCGTCGGGTCGGACTTGAATGCGATCTTCGGATCGCTCGCGCCGGCATCACGGAACGCAGCTACGTCCTCGTCGAGCGTTTTCGTCGAGACATAGATTGTGACGGAGAAGCGCACGCGATCGGGGCCGGTGAGTTGCAGGAGGGGCTGCGCTTTGTCCAGCGTCCCATTCTCATCGCGCGTGTCGAACGTGTCCTTTTGCCAATCGGTGGGGAAGCGCACGGTGATGCGGTTCTCAGGGTCGGTCCAGCTATCCGTCGGCCCATGGAGCGCCGGAGCGACCAATGCAGCGGTGGTCGCGGGTGTTGTCACTGTGGCCGGTACGGTCGTGGGCGTCGCGCTCGCGATGGCGCTCACGGCGGTAGTAACGGTCGCGGCCGCCGCGACGCTTTGTGCCTGCGGCGTGCCGGATGCGTCAGCGGTGTTTCCCCCCTTGCGCGTCGTGACGAGCACAACGGCGGCAATGACCGCGAGCATCACGAGGAGCAGGATAGCTGGACCGACGATGCCCATGCGCCGCCGCTTCGGCGGTGGCCGCAGCGGTGGTGGAGCGCCGCTGATCGGATACGAGGGAGGAAGGCCGCGCGTGCTCACCCCGCGCGTGGCAGCGGATGGATCGCCGTATACCGGTGTGCCGGGCGGGTAGCCGGGCGGCGCGGCATTGGGCGGGTACGATGGCGGCGGCGCAAAACCGGACGGATGGGAAGGCGGCGGTTCGAGTTCCGCCGCATCCGATCCGGGCGGAGATGAGTACGGACGCTCCGGCTGCGTCGCGCCCGATTCAGGATCGTACGGCACTCCACCTCTCGTCATGGCACCATCGCTCCTTCGCGGATAGAAGGGATATTCGGGGCGCAATCGTTCAGGAAGTCTAGTATATGGATAGATGCGCTCTCTGAATAGTGCGTCATCGGAACCTGTTCCCCGCGCCCCGCGTTCTATAGATTGTATCGGCCTCTCCTTTTTGATACGCTCCTCGCATGAGGACGTACAGATACGCTCGGGGCCTTCGCTTGGAATGCGTGGGGGTTCGGCAGGATGCATCGCTCGCTGAGAGGGTTCGTCGTGTGTGGCATCGCCCTGCTCATTGGCTGTGGGGGGGGCAGCATTACTGTGCCGCCGACGCCGACTTCTCTTCCGCCGACGCCAACCGCGACGCCCGTTTCCACCGCCACGGCCCTTCCCACTGCCACGATCGCCCCGACCGTGACGCCGGTTCCCACCGCCACGCCCCTTCCGCCTGCGGCGACACCGACGAGCGCGCCGGTATCGCGCGTGCCGCTCGGCAGCGC
>JAICJW010000045.1 GCA_025928215.1 Chloroflexia bacterium
CGGCCACACACGCGGACACTGAGCAGGACGCGCGCCATGCCGGACCGGAGCGGTCGGTATGACAGTGGGAGGCGCAATGCCGGTCAGTTCGCCATTTAGCCCGATCTCGCCGCAAGAGCGAGACATTTCCAATCTCTTCGTCGGCATCCTCATCGTTGGGGCGGCCGTCTTTGTGCTCGTTACGGCGTTCGTCGTGATCGCCATGATCCGCTATCGTCAGCGTCGTGGCAGCACGGAGGAGCCCTATCAGGAGTTCGGACGACGCAAGCTGGAGATCGCCTGGACGATTGCGCCGACGGTGGTGGTGCTCGTCCTCCTTGGCTTCACCGTGAAGACGATGGCCGCGACCAGCCCCGGCCCCGGCGATCACCCGCCGGACCTCGTCATCACCGGCTACCAGTGGTGGTGGGGCGTTCAATACCCCGCATCCGGCGCCGTGACCGCGAATGAGATTCATCTGCCGGTCGGGAAGCGGATGCTGTTGCAACTCGAAGGCGGCGATGTCATCCACGATTTCTGGGTGCCGCAACTCGGCCGCAAGATGGACATGATTCCCGGCCACACGAACTGGCTCTGGGTCGAACCCACGCAGACCGGCACCTTCCTCGGCGCGTGCGCGGAGTATTGCGGCGCGGAGCACGCCTGGATGCGCATCCGGGTGATCGTTCAACCGCAGGCGGAGTTCGACGCCTGGCTGCGACAACAGACCCTGGCGGCGGTGACTCCACCCGGCGGCGACGCGGCGCAGGGCGCGATGCTCTTCCAGCAACAGACGTGCGCCAGTTGCCACGCGGTCGCCGGGACGGCCGCAAATGCCCAGGTCGGGCCGAATCTCACCCACTTCGGTGGCCGCGACACGATTGCTGCCGGGGTGCTGGACAACACGCCGGAGAATCTCGCCAAATGGCTCAAGGACCCGCAGTCCGTCAAACCCGGCAGCCACATGCCGGACCTGCAACTGAGCGATGAACAGATCCGCCAACTCGTCGCCTACCTGGAGGCGCAGAAGTGACCCGAAACCAAGTACGAACCGCAGAGACGCAGAGGACACAGAGAGAGAAGAGGGGAAGAAAAGACGGGATTTTGTCTCCTTTCTTTTCTCTGTGTTTCTCTGTGTCCTCTGCGTCTCCGCGGTTCAATCGGTTTGTCTCCGAAAGGTAGTGAGACTGTGGCGAATGTCCCGCTGGTGCCTGAACTTGATACATCCCTGCCGAAGGTCGAATCCAGTGAGGGGTTGCTCAGCTGGGTCGCCTCGGTGGATCACAAGCAGATCGGGATCATGTACCTGATCGCGACGCTCTTCTTCTTCTGCGTCGGCGGGCTTGAGGCGCTCTTTATGCGCGTCCAACTGGCGCGGCCGGAGAACGGCTTTCTCTCACCGGCGGCGTACAACCAGATCTTCACGATGCATGGCACGACGATGGTTTTCCTTGTCGTCATGCCGATGCTGATTGGCTTCGGCAACTATCTCGTGCCGTTGATGATCGGCGCGCGCGATATCGCCTTCCCGCGCCTCAACGCCCTCAGTTTCTGGCTGCTGATCTTCGGCGGCTTGCTCCTCTATTACTCGTTTATCGGCGGCGGCGCGCCGGATGCGGGCTGGTTCAGCTATGCGCCCCTGAGCGAGCGTGCCTTCTCGTTCACGAGTGGCCTCGATTATTGGGCGCTCGGCCTGCTCGTGACGGGCATTGGCACGGTGCTTTCCGGCATCAACTTCCTCGTCACAATCCTCACCGAGCGCGCGCCGGGGATGAGTATTCGCCGCTTGCCGCTCTTCGTCTGGATGACCTTCATCAACGCCATCCTCATCATCTTCGCCTTGCCGATCCTCAACGCCTCGCTCGTCATGCTGCTGGCGGATCGGCAACTGAACGCGCACTTCTTCACGCCCGCCTCGGGCGGCTCCGCCATCCTCTGGCAGCACTACTTCTGGGGCTTCGGCCACCCGGAGGTTTACATCATGGTGCTGCCCGCCTTCGGCATCATCAGCGAGGTGATCCCCGTCTTCTCGCGCAAGCCGATCTATGGTTACGGCTTCGTCGCGGCGAGCACGGTCGGTATCGCCTTCCTCAGTTTCGCCGTCTGGGCGCACCATATGTTCGCCGTCGGATTGGGGCGGGGGGCGGACATCATCTTCGCCTTAGGAAGTATGCTGATCGCCGTGCCGACGGGTATCAAGATCTTCAACTGGATCGCCACAATGTGGGGCGGCGCGATCCGCTTCACGACGGCGATGTGTTTCTCGATCGCCTTCCTCATCCTCTTCACAATCGGCGGCATCAGCGGCGTCTCCTTTGCTGTCGTGCCGACCGACTGGCAGACGACGGACACCTATTACGTCGTCGCACATATGCATTATGTTCTCTTCGGCGGCACGCTTTTCGCCGTCTTCGCGGGCATCTATTACTGGTTCCCGAAGGTGACGGGGCGGATGCTCTCGGAGGCGTGGGGCAAGTGGCATTTCTGGCTTACCTTCATCGGCTTCAACCTCACCTTCGGCGTGCAGCATATCCTTGGCATCCTCGGCATGCCGCGCCGCGTCTTCACCTATCCGGATCTGCCGTGGTGGGGAGCGCTGAATCTCGCCTCGACGATCGGCGCGTTCATCATCGCGCTCTCGGTCGCCGTCTTCATCTGGAATATCGGTGCGAGCCTGCATCATGGCGCGGTCGCGGGGGATAATCCGTGGCAAGCCTGGACGCTCGAATGGGCGACGACTTCCCCGCCGCCCATTGACAACTTCGACCGCCTGCCGCCGATCCGCAGCCGCCGCCCCCTGTGGGATGTCGCGCATCCGGAAAACCCGGACTGGAAGCAGAAGAAGAGCCAGAGCGGCGGGGCGGACACCGCGGAGATCCGCGTTGACAAGAACCTGCAAGGGACGGCGCTCTTCCTCGCCTCCGAGTCGGTCTTTTTCATCTTGTTGATCCTCGCCTTCATCTACTATCACAAGAACCTCTTCAATGCATCGAGCGCCGCGCCGCCGAACGCGGGGCGGGTGCTCGATCCGGTCAAGACCGGCATCTACACCGTCTGCCTGCTCGCCAGCAGCGCCACGATCTGGTGGGCGGGGCACAGCCTGAAACGGGGCAATCAGACGATGATGCGCCTCTCGCTCTTTGCGACGATCATCCTCGGCGCGGCCTTCCTCTACGGGCAGGGGAGTGAGTACGCGCACCTGATCGGCGAGAATGTGACGATCAGCCGCAACCTCTTCGGCTCGACCTTCTTCACCCTGACCGGCTTCCACGGCTTCCATGTCTTCATGGGGCTGGTCGCGATCACGATTCTCTTCGCCCTCGCCCTCGCGGGTGCATTCAAGAAACCGCACTCGGTGGCGCTTGAGGCGATCTCGCTCTACTGGCACTTCGTTGATGTCATCTGGATCGTCATTTTCACGACGATTTATCTCTGGGCGCGCGTATGACGACGTGGCGACTGCTGACCACCGCATGGGGCGGCGAGCCATCCGTGCTCATTGGCTGCACGGCCCTGGTCGCGGGCTACGTGGCGATGACGCGCCGCCGTCCGTCGCGGCAGGCATGGGCCTTCTTCGCGGGTGTTGTCGTGCTGCTTTTCGCGCAATGCTCGCCGCTCGACGCGCTCGGTGATACCTATCTCTTCAGCGCGCACATGATCCAGCATCTCCTGCTCCTGCTGATCGTGCCGCCGCTCCTGATTCTCGGTATCCCGGCGTGGCTGGCGGCGCAGTGGCTCCGATCGCCTCGCGTGCGCGCCGTGGAGCGGGCGCTGCGTCATCCGGCGATCGCGTGGCCGCTCGGCATCGGCGCGATGTATCTCTGGCACCTCCCGGCGCTCTACAATGCGACGCTGGCGCACGCGCGTATCCATATTGGCGAGCATCTCTGCTTCCTCATCACGGGCGTGATCTTCTGGTGGCCGGTCTTCGCGCCCCTCGCGGAGTCACGGTACGCGCCGCTTGCCGCGATGCTCTATCTCTTTACCGCCGCCGTCGCGAGCAGCGTGCTCGGCATTATCCTCACCTTCGCGCCGCCCGGCCTCTACCCCGCCTATCTGCACCCGGTGGATTCACGCGGCTTTCTCTCGCTGATCCGGGACGGATGGGGGGTATCCCCGGCGGTGGATCAGCAATTCGGCGGGTTGGTGATGTGGGTGCCGGGCGGTCTTTTCTATCTCGGCGCGATCATCGGCACCTTCGCGCGCTGGCAGAGCGACGCGGACGGCGAAGGCGAACCGTTCGCGCCGCGCGCCGCCGTTCCATCATCGTCAGGGGAGGGGGTCTGATGTCCGATCAACCAAACGATATGAATAAGAACAAGAACGCGATCCGCCTCGCGGTCGGGGCGGCGCTCGGGAGCGCGCTCGGCATCATCACCGCCGTTCGGACGCTCTCCGGCGCGCGTGGACAGGCGCAGGCAACCCTCGCCCCGCCCGAGTCGGCGAAGCGCGTAGGGGCGGCGGACGAGATTATTCCGATGGGCGAGGCACGCTTGGGGAACACCGCCAAGCATCCGGTGCCGCACCCCGATCATCACCCCGACTGGGAACAACTGCCCGCCGCTCATCTCCCCCAGCCAACATACTGGCCCATCGTGCTCGCGGTCGGCATCATGTTTCTCGCCTGGGGCATCGTGACGACGATTGCGATCACCATCATTGGGCTGGCCCTTCTTGCCCTTGGCCTCGGCGGCTGGATCGGAGAATTGCGCCATGGCGAATGAAGCCGAGCAGCACGGCATCATTGAAATCAGTGGTTATCCTTATCTCGGTCTACCGCACGATCCCGAACCGCCCGATAGCGAGAGCCGGCGGCGGTTCCTGAAGTGGATCAGCCTCGCCGTCGGTGGACTTGGCGCGACGGCAGTCGGGGTGCCCGTCGTCGCCTTTATCCTACGGCCCCTCTTCACGAAGAAGGAGCGGACGTGGCGGCAAGTCGGCGCCGTGGACACCTTCAAGGTCGGAACGACGACCAAAGTAACGTACGCGGACGCCGCGCCGGTGGCCTGGACCGGCATCTCCGGGCGGACGGCGGCCTGGCTGCGGCGCGATAGCACGGATACCTTCACCGCATACTCGATCAACTGCTCGCATCTCGGCTGCCCAGTGCGCTGGCTCCCGGATGCGGAACTCTTCATGTGCCCGTGTCATGGCGGCGTCTACTATAAGGATGGCACGGTCGCCGCCGGGCCGCCGCCCCAACAGCTCACGAAATATCCCACGCGCGTCAGCGGCGACCAGGTAGAAATTCTGACGAGCCCCATCCCCGTGACGTGACGAAGGGCTGAGCGATGGCGGCGGAGGCTTCAGCCCGCGTTTCCGGGCTAAAGCCTCCGCCACCACCGAAGTGAAAGATTGATGCGATGGCAGTGGAAGCGAAGCGAGGAAACATCTTCACACGCGCATGGCGCGCGTTCGATGACCGGACAGGGACATCGAAACTGGTCGGGCCGATGCTCAAGCATCCCGTGCCGCCGACCGGGCGAATCGGCTGGGCGTACGTCTTCGGCACCGCCACACTCTTCTCGTTCATCACCCTCGTCGCGACGGGAACCGTCCTCGCGACCGCCTACATCCCCGCGACATCGGACGCCTATAATAGCCTTCAGTTCATCACGAACGACACCTTCGGCCATGTGGTGCGCGGCATTCATTACTTCGCCGCCTCGTCCATGATCATCATGATCGGCCTGCACATGATCCGCGTCTTCCTGATGGGATCGTACAAGTTCCCGCGCGAGGTGAACTGGCTCACGGGCGTTGTGCTCTTTGCCCTGACGCTGGCGATGGCCTTCACCGGCCAATTGCTGCGCTGGGATCAGGACGGGTTCTGGGGTCTCGTCGTCGCGGCGGAGCAGGCGGGGCGGCTTCCCTTTATCGGCCACGCGCTCGCGCATTTCATCTTCGCGGGCGATACGGTCAGCGGCGCGACGCTCAGCCGGTTCTATGCCTTTCACGTCTTCTTTTTCCCGGCGCTGATCTTCGCGACGGTCGCCCTCCACCTCTATCTCGTCATCCACGACGGTATCTCGGAACCACCGACGGCAGGCGATCCGGTCAATCCCAAGACCTATCGTGCGCGTTATGAGGCGCTCCTGGAACGCAAAGGTGTCCCGTTCTGGCCCGATGCCGCGTGGCGAGATGCCATTTTCGGCGTGGTGTTGATCCTCACGATCGTGCTGCTGGCAATCATCTTCGGCCCGAAGGAACTCGGCAAGCCACCGGACCCCTCCATCGTGCAGGCCTATCCACGCCCCGACTGGTACTTCCTCTGGTACTTCGGCGTGCTGGCGCTCCTGCCGAAGGGAACGGAGAGTTACGTCATTATCCTCGCGCCGGTGCTCCTCTTTGTCATGCTCTTTGCGCTGCCCCTCTTTTCGAACAAGGGCGAGCGCAGCCCGAAGCGTCGCCCGTGGGCGGTCGGCTTCGTCATCCTGACGCTCATCATGATCGGTACGCTCTGGCAGGTCGCCGTACGCGCGCCCTGGTCACCGCATTTCGAGGTGCAGCCGCTCTCCGCGCAGGTGATCGGCGCGTCGAGTGGCCAGGTCTACGACGGGGCGCAGCTCTTCAACAGTAAAGGATGCCAGTACTGCCACGCCGTGAACGGGCAGGGCGGAGACCGAGGGCCGAACCTCACCAATGTAACGAACCGGCTGACGCAGGACGCGATCACCATCCGCATCCTTAACGGCGGCGGCAATATGCCTGCGTATGGCGGCAACCTCACGCCGGACGAGCTGAATGCGATCATCGCGTTTCTGAAGAGCAGGCAACCATCCTAAGGTACCGCGATATGATGGTCTTTCTCAGACCCGTTCGAGATAGACCGCGCGTTCCCAGTCGGAGACGTGGCGCTCATAGCGAGCGAGTTCCTCGCGGCGGATGCGGAGCAGTTCGGGGCCGCAGACGGGGCCCAGGGCGGCCATCACGACCGGGTCCGCTTCGATGGCGTCCAGCGCCTCGTGCGCGGTGCGCGGGAGGAGGCGGACGCCTTGCTGGGTGAGTGCATCGTCCGGCAAGTGGCCGAGATCGCCGGTCGCTGGCGGGCCGGGATCGAGTTGGCGGTCCAGGCCGTCAATTCCCGCCGCGATCAGCGCGGCGAGGGCGAGATGCGGATGCGCGGTGTGATCGCCCGCGCGGAACTCCATGCGGGGCCGCGACGCGCCCGGCACGCGGACGAGCGCGGCACGATTGCCCGCCGCGTAGCCGATGTGCGCGGGCGCCCACGAACCGGGCAGGAGCCGCTTGTAGGAATTGACTGACGGCGCGAAGACGCCGCAGAGCGCGGGGGCGTGGGCGAGCGCCCCGGCGATGAATGAGGCCATCGCCGCCGAGAGGCCGAGCGGTCCGTCGCCTGCCGAGCGGTCTCTGGAAAGTTCGGCGTTCGATGTTCGATGTTCGGAGTGGTCTGTATCCGCGTTCTTCGAACTCCGAACCCCGAACTCCGAACCTCCCTCCGTCTCCCGATCCCATAAGGAGAGGTGGACATGAACGCCATTACCGGCCAGATCGTCGTATGGCTTCGGCATGAAGGAGGCGATGATGCCGCGCCGACGCGCCAACGCCTTGACCGTCTCGCGGAAGGTGAGCAGATCGTCCGCCGCTTTGATGGGATGCTCGTGATGCAGGTTGATTTCCAATTGCCCCGCGCCATACTCCGCCCCCATGCCGACGACGCGGATACCTTGCGCGGCGAGTGTCGTTTCGATCTCCTGCAGGAAGTCGTGCTCCGCCTCCATCCGGGCGACGGAATACATCGTGAAGGCGTCGGTGGGCGTGTACCGGTCTTCATCCGTCTTCCGAAAGAGTGTGAACTCCGGTTCAAACGCCGCCCGTGCCGAGAGGTCACGCCGTGCAAGCGCGTCCAACATATCCCGTAGCCGCGTGCGCGGACACCCCTCCCATGGTTCGCCCGCTTCGGTGCGAAGATCGGCGAGGAGACGGCCAATGCCGGGGTGATAGGGGAGGGGTGCGTAGGTCTCCGGATCGGGCATGGCGACGAAATCGCCCGCGTCCGCGCCGAAGCGGGGATGCGGCACCTGCCAGTCGTCAATCGTGAAGTTGAGGTTCGCGTGGCAGAACAGCGTGCCATTGGCGAGCGCACCGGGGATGCTCGTGCCGGGGAACCAGCGGCCATTCGCTCGCGCCGCATAATCATGCCAGACGATCCACACGCCTCGCGGGTTGTCGGTCTCGATCCGTTCTGCTAGCGTACGCCGTGCTTCGGTCATCTTACCTCTTTCCCTGTCGCCCGCGTAGCATACGGAGCGCGCCGCGAGATGGCAAGACGGGGATCAGTGGGGCGGGCGATTGCGCATAGCGGCATTGGTATTGCAAGCGGCAACCGACGAACCATTGGGTAGATAGCGGAGGAGTATCGGGATGATACGACACGGATGGTGGAAGATTCTGGTTTTCGTCGGACTCCTGGGTCTCTGCTCGGCAACTGCCGTCGCAGCACAGGGGGCGACCTTCGCCGACGCTCAGGAGGGCTTTGCCTTCACCGTTCCGAGTGGCTGGCAGCAGGGAAGTGTGCCACCGAGCGCGAGCCTCCCGGCAGGAACCGTGGTCGCCGCCGTCTTCAATACGCCCGCGCCAGTGAACGGGAGTTTCAATGTCGTCACGGTGGCGGTACCGCCGGGAACGGACCTCGATCAAGTGACCACCCAGAGCCGCGATGGCGTCGCGAAATCCCTCCCGGGGTATCAGGAAGGGCCGGGGGGCATCCAGAATCTGACCGTGGGTGGGCAGGCCGCGCGCCGCTACGACTATTTCCTCACGCCACCGCAGGCAGGCAAGTTGCACGGCGCGCAGATTCTGGCGCTTCGGGCGAACACGATCTATATCCTCACCTATACCGCGCCGGATGACCAGTTCGACGCCTTCTTCCAGCAGGGATCGTCCGTCCTCACCTCCTTCACCTTCACGGGTACCGGCGGCGCGACAATGACCGCATTGCCGGGTACCGGGATGCCGGCCGGCACACGCTGGCAGGGAACGCGCGAACTCCTCGTGTTGATGGTCGGCAGCATGCTGATCGTGACAGGCTTCACGGTTCACCATCGCTCTTCCCGGGTGTAACGCCATCGAATCACCCACGATGATGTCCGTTATGGGGCCGGTTCGCGAACCGGCCCCCATTGCGTTGTCCACCTAATAGATGTACATTAGCTGAGGGGCTTCTATCGCAATGGGGGAATATGATGAGCACCGAGGCACAGGAACGGCCGAAGACGCCGCGATTCAATATCCGCATGCCGGAGCATGTGCGGGCGCTGATAGATCAGGCGGCGGCGCTCGAAGGGCGGAGTACGAGCGATTTCGTGCTGACAAGCGCGGTCGAGAAGGCTCGTGAAACAATCGAGTCGCATCAGCGCATCACCCTCTCACAGCGCGACAGTACGATCTTCCTGGAGGCGATGTTGAACCCCCCGGAACCGAACGACAAGCTGCGCGCGGCAGTTGCAGACTATCTCGCATTCTTCGGTGAGCAGCCGCGTGGCGAATGATCGGTTCGTTATTGAGTTGCTCGGTGAGCAGCATAATCGAGCAATGTTTCGTTGTGCGGATCATCAGATCAATAACTACTTTCGTCGCCACGCCGTCACGAATATGCAAAGTCGCATCGCGAACCCGTGGGTGCTGCGGGATCGTGAAACCGATCTCATCGTCGGTTTCTACACGCTTTCCACCGCTTCGCTTGATTTCGACTCAGTGCCGGAGCAATTCACGGCTCATCTACCGCACTATCCGGTGCCTGTCGTCCTCCTCGGTCGGATGGGCGTGGATCGGCGGTATGAGCGCCAAGGGTTCGGCAGGCGCCTCGTTATTGACGCGCTCATGCGGGTATATCAGCAGGATGTGATGGCGGTCTATTCTATGATCGTAGATCCCAAAGAGAGCGTACGCGACTTCTACATTCGATTCGGTTTCATACCTCTTGCCGACGATCCTCACCGCTTATTTCTTCATCTCGAGACCTTCATGCCCTCATAGGGAGCAGCGTGACTGCAATAGCGGGTAGAATATCAACCTCTGTAATCGTCTGTTGTGTGGGAGGAGAAACAAATGGCGGAGCAACAGGGCGAGAAGAATCCGGTCGTGGAACAGATGATGACGGTCGTGGAGGTGGAGTTCGGGGAGCGGTTGGACGAGGCGGGGCGCGAGAAAATTCGCACCGGCATCGAACGGAACATGACGAATGCGGCGGCGCTGGCGGCCTATGGGCTGGCCAATGGCGACGAACCGGGCACGGTTTTCCGCGCCTATCGGGGGAATGAGCGATGAGCGATGACCGCTTCGCCTTTTTGAGCATCCGCGAGCTTGGCCGGATGCTGCGTGCCGGGGAGACGACACCGACCGAACTGGCCGACTCCTTCCTCACCCGCCTCGAAACCGTCGGGCGTCGCCTCAATGCTGTCGTCACGCTGACGCGCGAGCGGGCGATGGACGAGGCGCGCACGGCGGAGCGCGAGTTGAAATCCGGCCATGATCGCGGCCCGCTGCACGGCATCCCCTACGGCGCGAAGGACCTGCTCGCCACGGCGGGCGGCATCCCGACGACGTGGGGCGCGACGCCCTTCAAGGATCAGCAATTCGATCGTGACGGCGCGGTGATCGAGCGGTTGCGGGCGGCGGGGGCGGTACTCGTCGCGAAACTGAGCATGGTCGAGCTGGCGGGCGGCATGGGCTACGATCAGCCGAACGCGAGTATCATCGGTCCGGGCCTCAACCCGTGGAACCCGGAGGCGTGGAGCGGCGGTTCGTCCAGCGGCTCCGGGTCGGCAGTCGGGGCGGGGGCGGTGCCGTTCGCCATTGGCACCGAGACCTGGGGCTCGATCACGACGCCCGCCTCGTACTGCGGCATCTCCGGCTTGCGGCCCACCTATGGGCGCGTCAGCAGACGGGGCGCGATGGCGCTCTGCTGGACGCTCGACAAACTCGGCCCGATGTGCCGCACGGCGGACGACTGCGGCCTCGTCCTCGCGGCAATTGCCGGCCACGACCCGGAAGACGAGACGAGCCTGAACCTCGATTACCGCTACGAACCGGAGCGGGCGCGGACGCATGGCTTCCGGCTCGGCGTGCTGCACATGGCGGAGGGGGAGACGCAGCCCGAAGTCGGGCAGAACTACCACGCGGCGCTCGACGTCCTGCGCGACATCGCGACCATCGAGGAGGTGACCCTGCCCGATTTCCCGTACGGCCCGGTGACGGAGACGATCCTGCGCGCCGAGGCGGCGAGCGCCTTCGACGTCTTCATGACAAGCGGTAAAATTGCCGAACTGGCCGCGACGGAGACGCACGTCGCGCCGCTCGCCTATCGCTATGTCGCGGCGAAAGACTATGTCACCGCGCTGCGCATCCGCCGTCAGATCGTGCGCGAGGTGGATGCCCTCTTCGCGCAGTACAATGCCATCGTCTGCCCGACGACGAACGCCGTCGCCAGCCCGATCACGACGAAGTTCAGCGAGTACTTCAAGACGCCGGCGGGCCGCCGCCCGGTGATTGGCGCGGTCGGCAATGTCGCGGGCCTCCCGGCGATCAGCGTGCCAAGCGGCTTCGGCGAGCGCGGCCTGCCGACCGCGATCCAGTTCGTTGGCCGGGCCGGTGCGGAGAACGCGATCCTCGCCGCTGCGCGCGCCTATCAGGAGCGAACGGACTGGCATACGAAGCGACCGGAGATTTCCTAACCCCCAGCCCCTTCCCTCCGAGGGAAGGGGGAGCGAACCTTCTTGAGACCGAGGCATCGGGGATACGGCAGGCATTCAGATTGAGTCATCCCCTCCCTTTGAGGGAGGGGGAAGGGGAGGTAGGATGAAAGTCACGGAGATCGAGCGGATCACGGTGGATGTGCCTTTTGTGCCGCGCGTGCGGCCGTGGAACGCGCTACTCGTTGGGCAGTGGCGCGTCTCAGAAATCACCCGCGTCGTGACGGATGCGGGGTTTGTCGGCTATGGAGAGACGTTGCCGCACTATACGTGGGGTCGCGTGACGGATGAGGCGGTGGAGCGGGTGCGGGGCAAGAACCCGTCAGACTTCCTCGGCGATGACTCGCTCGGCGCGGGCTTGCAGATGGCGCTCTACGATGTCGTCGGCAAGGCGCTCGGCGTGCCCGCGTACCGGCTCTTCAACTTGCCAAAGGTGCGGGAATGGTGCCCACTGGCGTGGTGGAACACGAAGATGGGGCCGGAAGACCTCGCCGAAGAGGCGAAGGACGCGGTCGCGGCGGGCTACACCGCGCACAAGTTCAAGGTGCGCCCCTGGCTGGACATCTACGCACAAGTCGAGGCGGTGAGCGCCGTGACCCCGCCGCACTACCGGATTGACGTGGATTGGAACGAGATGCTCCTCAACGAGGGCAACGCCGCGCCGGTGCTCACCGCGTTGGACAAATACGAGCGGATCGCTATCTACGAATCGCCCCTGCCGCATCTCGATCTGGAGGGGTACCGGCACTTGCGGGGCAAGATCACACACCCGCTGGCGGTCCACTTCCCAAACGGCTACGGTGGGCCCTCCTTCGCGCGGGTCGCGCAGGCGGAATCGTGTGACGGTTTCGTCCTCAGTGGGGGCGTCAGCGATGTGCTTCGGTCAGGGTTGCTCGCGGGCGCGTTCAACAAGCCCTGCTGGCTGCAACTCGTTGGCACCGGCCTGACGACGGCGCTCGCGGCGCACCTCGGCGCGGTGCTACCCGCCGCGCAGTGGCCCGCCATCACCTGCCTGAATAACTACAGCGACGACCTGCTCGTCGAACCGCTGACGATCAGCGGCGGTCACTTGCGCGTGCCGGAGGCGCCCGGTCTCGGCATCGAGATTGATGAAGCGGCGCTCTCTCGCTTCCGCATGGAGCCTCCCTTTGAAATTGCCTACCCGCGCCAGTTGCTCTCCGTCGTCTGGCCGGGTGGGCGCGTCATGCACTACGCGAATATGCAGCAATGCTGGGCTGATTTCCTCGCCGGCAATCAGCCCGTGCAGGAGCGCGGCGTGAAGATCGAAGCGACAGCGGACGACGGATCCCGCACATGGACCGATCTGTACGCGCGGGCCGAACACGCCCCGGTGCGCGATCAACGGTAGCCGGTAGTCAGTAGCCGGTGGTCAGTAGTCAGAGGTACGATCCGTCTCTTCTGACTACTGGCTACTAATCCCCGGCGCCAGATGTTCCGCGACCATCGCGGCGGGCAGATTGGTGTTCGCGCGCATCAGCGCCGGGAAGATCGAGGCGTCACAAACGTACAGTTCATCGAGGCCATGGACTTTCCCTGCCGCGTCCACGACGGCGAGCGGATCGCTTGCCAGGCCCATTTTGCAGGTGCTCGCCGGGTGATAGTAGATATCTACGGTCCGCTCGATGAAGCGGTCGAGATCGGCGCGCGTCGCGTGGTCGAGGCCGGGCAGTGTTTCCGTGCCAAAAAGCGGCGCGGCGGCAGACGTCGCGCCGATGGCCCGCGCCAGTTCGACGCCGTCCGCCAGCACGGCGCGGTCCTCGCCGTCCACCTCCGTAAGGTAGCCGTGGTCAATAATCGGCGCGACTTCGGGGTCCGTGGCGGCGAGTTTCACCGATCCGGTGGAGCGCGGCAGGACGGAACTGACGTAGATTTGATAGACCCAGCCCGCACCGCCCGGCGGATGAGAGGCGACGGAATAGAGGTGCAGATCGAACGCTTCCGTGCAGCGGCTACTGCGAGCCTTGGCGAGCGACTGTTCGTCCGGCCGCCACTGCCGCGCCTCGCAGTCGTCCATCGCGCGGTGCAGGCGCTCCGTTCCCGCGAAATGGACCTTGACGGTCGGGTGATCCACCAGCCCATTGCCGACGCCGGGCAGCGGGTGGGCGGGGGCGATGCCGAGGGGATGGAGATCGTCCGCCGGGCCGATGCCGGAGCGTAGGAGGATGGCGGGCGAGCCGTATGCGCCTGCCGCGAGGACGATCCGCGCGGCGGGGATGCGCACCGGCTGTCCGCCGATCACCGCATGCACCGCGACGGCCCGCCGATTGGCGATCTCGACGCGATCAACGAGCACATCGCCGACAATGCGCAGATTCGGGCGGCCACGCACGGGGTCGAGATAGCCGAGCGCGCTATTCCAGCGGATGCCGCCGTCAATATTGACGGGCGAGGCGGCAACGCCCTGGAGTTCATCGGGGTTATTCAAATCGCGGACGCGCGGGATGCCGACCCGCGTCGCACCCTCGATGAAAGCGGCGTGGAATGGGGTTACTTCGGCGTCGTCCACGTGCCGGACGCGCAACCCCCGCTTCGCCCGCTCAAATGACGGCGCGACGCTGGCCCAGCCCCAGCCGGTATTGCCCAGTTCCGCCCAGCGGTCGTAGTCGCGGCGGTGGCCGAGCAGGGCAACGCAGCCATTGTGCGCGGAGCAGCCGCCGATTACCCGGGCACGGTCGAAGGCGGTGACATTCTCGTGCGTCGGGTGGGCATGCCCGTGATATCCCCAATCGTGCGTGCGCGGGAGGTGACGCGCATCGAGGAGCGCGGCGGGCCAGCGACCCGCCGAAAGCGGCCCATAGTCCGGCCCCGCTTCCAGCAAGACGACCGCACGATCGCTTTCCCGCGCGATGATCCCCGCGAGCGCCGCGCCGGATGTCCCCCCGCCGACGATCAAAATGTCAATCGCTCCGGTGCCGAGCGCGTCTGTTGCCTGCATCATCGCTCTCCTCTCGCCGCGTCGTGGATCGTGGTATCGTTCGCTCGTCGCGCCGCCGCGTTTCGCATCCTATCAGATGCGTGAACCGGAGCGCGGCGATGGCGTGGCATAGAAGGTGCGAGAGAACGGTGCCGTACTGACGAGAATCGTTCACGGTGTACGTCCCGCCCTCTCCAGGTGTGTGGCTTTTCCACACCTCCGGAGGCGAAGGAGCAAATTGATGGTGGAAGCGCTCAACCCACGGCAACGTGTGCGACGGGAACGGACCGCGTACCATGAGGCTGGGCACGCGGTGGTTGCCGCCTCATTTGGCTGCCGTTTCGGCATGCTCACCCTCTACCCGGATGCCGAAGCGGAGTCGCCGATCACCGGGCCGCTGCAAATAGACCTCTTCAAGTGCGCCTTTCCGCCCGGTCAGCCCGAACGCCTCTTGCAGGTGCTGACGATCCTCTGGGCGGGCACCGCGGCGGAGACGCAACTCACCGGGCGGCGGATTGCGCCGGAGACCGATCCCGACCGGAAGTCGGTTGATCGCTTCATCGCGCGGCTGATCGAGCGCGGTGTGACGATCCCCAAGGGATGGGATCGCCGCCCGCGACTGGATGCGCACGCGCTCCTGCGTCAGCCGAAGCAGAGCGCGGCCGTCGAGGCCCTCGCGGCGACGCTGCTCGATGAGCATGTCGTCGGTCACTTCACCGCCCGCCGCATCATCACCACCGCGATGCGTGCTCCGCTCCCCCCTCGTTGGGCGAGCGCCGAGTAATCGGGAGAGCGCGTCCCGATCGTCAATGGAGGGTGCAATGCAGCGTGATATGCGAGCAATACTCGATGGGGCGCTCGGTGGCGTGGTCGGCACGGCAGGTATGAGCGCCTTCATGCTCGCCGCTGGAAAGGCCGGGCTGATGGGCGAGCATCCGCCGGACACGATTGCCGGCGCCGCGCTCGATGCAGTTGGCATCCGGCAGCAGGATGAAGAGGCGCAGAACGCGCTCGCGATCCTCCTGCACTTCGGCTTCGGCATCAGTTGCGGCATGCTGTTCGGCGTGCTGCATCGCCGTTTGCCGTTGCGTCTCCCCGCCGCGCTGCACGGTATGATCTTCGCCGCGATCATTTGGGTGACGAGTTACCAGGGGTGGATACCCGCCCTCGGCATCATGCCCCCTGCCTCGGAAGATCGCCCGGACCGCCCACGCATCATGCTTCTCGCTCACCTCATCTACGGTGCGATCCTCGGCGGTGTGGTCGC
>JAICJW010000525.1 GCA_025928215.1 Chloroflexia bacterium
GCGAAGCGTCGCAGCGTCGCCTCCGCCTGTTCGCCGGAGGCGAGGCGCGGGATGCCACGCTCCCAGACGGGTCGTTGGAAGCCGAGCGTGAGCGGATAGAGGGTGATTTCCTCAACGCGATCACCGTCGAACTCGCAGATCGGCAGCACAGTCTCCCAGTAACGGTCGTCGGCGGGGAAGGATTGCTCTAGATTGCGGTGCAAATCGTGGAGCACTTGCCCCGGCGTCCAGGTCGGGTCGCGCTTCAGGGTGTCATAATCGTCGGCGGCCATCCGTTCCAGCGTCTCGTGCTCGAAGATGAAATTGCCGAGCGAGTAAAAGATCGGCTTGCCCTTGTAGAACTCCAATCCACGCAGCAGATGCGGCCCGTGGCCGACCATAATGTCCGCGCCCGCGTCAATCACGGCATGGGCGAAGGTGGGCAGGAAATCCGCCGGGAGCCATCGCTCGCGCCCCTCCTCGTGCGCGTGGATGCTGACCATCGCGAACCCCGCTTGCCGCTTTGCCTCCGCCGTCCATCGCGCGATTTCGGCGAGGTCCTGCTCGTTCGGCTCCGTCTTCACGCCCATCTCGCCATCGGTGACGGCGTACGCCTGATTGAGGAAGGAATACTCACCCTCCTTCGGCGCTGGGTAGAAGTTCATCCATTCACCGAACTGGCGCTGCTTCTCCAGGCCGGTGGCATCGGCGATCCGTTTGATCGCGGCCATCCCGTGTCCATCCACCATGATTGTCGCTTTGAATCGGAGGGGGTTGAGCCCCGCGCGGCCCGGCAATGATGCGGTCTGCTCACCCGCTCGCTGCCCCTTTGCGAACGACGACGCGCAGCCAATCAACCCCAGCCTGCCGTTGACCGTCTCCAGATACGCGGGGAGCCGCGCTTCTCCGAGGTTCGCGCCCGCGCCCGCGCAGACAAGGTCGGCATCGCGCAATGCGTCGAGCGTGTGGAGCACGCCTTCTTCACCGTAGTTGAGCGTGTGATTATTGGCGAAGGCGGTGCAATTGAAGCCGAGTTGGCGCAGATCATGGGCGCAACGCGGATCAACCGAGAGCGCCATCCCGCCACTCTCAACCACTGGCCAGCCGCGGAAGCGCGACAGCGTCACCTCGGTATTTGTGAACGCCACATCGCAGGCGCGGATCAATTCGACCATCCCCATGAACGCGGGATCGTCGTAGAGCGGCATCCGGCGCGTAATCAGCGCATCGCCGGTGGCCGTCAATCGCATTCGCTTCGCCATGTTTTCCTCCGGAGTAGTCAGTAGCCGGTAGTCAGAGGTCAGTAAGTGGTTGGCTCCGCTCCCCTCTGACTACCGGCTACTGGCTACTGTTCCCGTCCCACTCGATCTCATCAAAGGGGAAGATCGGACGCTGGAGCCGCTTGTAGGGAATCTGATCGAGGTGATTCGTCGTCAGCCCCGGCGTGTCCACGTCAATGATCTCGGCGGCGATTGGCGTGAAGGCGGCGCGGAAATGGACGTTGGATTTGACCATCAGCATCTGCTTCTCGGTTGGCTCGATCCCCTGCGAGCGGAAGATTTCGAGGTCTGTCGGCTGGACGCGTTTCGTGGTGAGCAGAATCTCCACGCCATTGACGTCGAAGACCGCCGTCGGGCCCATCTCCATCTGCACGCCGGTGCCCATCGGCCCCTTGTTGCGGTAGATGCCATCCGTGATGTTCCGCACAACGCCCGTCACGGTGATCGGCGCGCCGTGCAAGGTGTCCCGCTTGCCGCCAATCGTCAGGGTGATCTCCGTGCCCTTCCCTGCCTCAATCGCCTGTGCGGCGGCTTCCGGGTCCGCGATCACCGCGACGGCAGCATTTTTGGCCCCTGCGTCGAGCAGCGCCTTGAGGAGGATCGTGCCGTCCTCGGGCGCGCCACCACCGGGGTTGTCTCCTTGATCGGAGAGCACGACCGGCCTCTTCGGTGCGGCCATCGCGCGGCGCACCGCTTCCTGGGGCGTGGGGAGGTCGGGGATGAACTCCCGGCGCATCTCCCACATGAAGCGCGCCAGTTGATCGGCATAGTGGCGGGCCAGCGCGGGGTCATTGTCCGTGACGACATAGAAATATTGCCCGGCGCCGGGAATGTCGCTGTACGGGAAGCCGGGTGCGACCGTCACGGTGACGACGCGAGGATCACGCTCGATCTCGTGCGCTTTCCGCACGACGGTTTGCATCGGCGGCTGCTCGCTGTACGTCTTCGGGCCGAAGATGAGCATCGGTGGGTGGGAGCGCGCGGCGGTCGGTTTCAGGCCATCGCGAAGCATGCGCATGAGGATTTCCCCCGCCTCGATGGCGCGCTCCCAGTTATCTACGTGCGGATAGGTATCATAGGTGACGAGGACATCGGCATCGCGCACCATCATCTCGCTGATATAGCAGTGCCAGTCGAGCGTTGCGACGACCGGCATTTCCGGCCCGACGAGAGCGCGAACGCGATGA
>JAICJW010000236.1 GCA_025928215.1 Chloroflexia bacterium
ACCTCAGCAGCCTGAACTGGCTCTTCAAGCACCTCCACCTGATTCACAAGAACCTGCCCTTTCTGACGGACCCCAATTGGGCGATGGGCAGCATCATCACCGTCAATGTCTGGCGTGGCACGCCCTTCCTCGCGATCACGATCCTTGCCGGCTTGCAGACGATCCCGCGCGATCTCTACGAGGCCGCCTCGATTGATGGCGCGGGCCGCCTCACGAAATTCGCCCGCATCACCGTGCCGCTCGTCATGCCCGTCGTGACGATCGTCCTGATCGTCTCGATCATCGGCACCTTCTCGGACATTCAGATCGTCTACGCCCTCACCGGGGGCGGGCCGACGAACAGCACGCAGGTGCTCGCGACACTCAGTTATTCGTCGGGCTTGAAATCGGGCTTGCTCGGGCAAGGGGCGGCGATCTCGCTCTACATGTTCCCGGTGATGCTCCTGATGGTCGTTCTGCAAGTCTGGAATGTGCGGAGGCTCGCCAAATGACATCGCAACGCACCGTCAGGCGGACCCTCTTTCGCCTCCTGACGATCTATCTGCCGGTGCTGATCGTCCTCGTGCTGATCCTATTTCCGTTTTACTGGATGGTCGTCACATCATTCAAGGCAGACTCCGAACTGACGAATCTCAAGATCAACCCGTTCTACCCACACAGCCCGACCTGGGCGCATTACTACCGGCTCCTCTGGCAGACGGCCTACATCCGCTGGTTCTGGAATACGACCTATGTCGCGATCTGTAGCACGATCATCTCAATGGTGATCAGTATTCTCGCGGGGTACGCGCTGGCGCGACTGCGCTTTCCGGGTAGTTCCCTCTTCAGCGGCGCGATCTTCGTCGTCTATCTCGTGCCGACGACGCTTCTCTTCATTCCGATGGCGCAGGTCATTCAGCGCTTCGGGCTAATCAATAACCCGCTCTCGCTGATTATCGTCTATCCGACCTTCCTCGTGCCGTTCTGCACCTGGCTCTTGATCGGCTACTTTCAGACGATCCCGCGTGAATTGGACGAATGCGCGATGGTGGACGGCGCGACGCGTTTTCAGGCGCTCGTGCGGATCGTGTTACCGTCGGCGATTCCGGGCGTCGTCACGGCGGCCATTTTCGCCTTCACGCTCTCGTGGAACGAGTTCATTTACTCGCTCGTCCTCGTCTCGACGGACAACAGCCGCACCCTCGCGGTCGGCGTGCTAACGAAACTGGTGCGGGGCGATCTGCTGCCATGGGGGCCGCTGATGGCCTCCGCGCTGCTCGGTTCGATCCCCGTGGCGATCCTCTATTCGTTCTTCGTTGAGCAATATGTTTCCGGCCTCACCGCCGGCGCGGTCAAAGGCTAAATTGGGATGGCGTAGGCTTCAGCCTGCGCGAGGGAGGTACATATGGCAGTGGAGACAGCGCAGGCGGGTGTGCGGGCGAGTAAGGAGCAGTTGCTCGGGCTGTACCGGCAAATGCTGGAAATCCGCCGCTGCGAGGAGCAGTTGGCGCGCTTGCATCAGACAGGATTGATTCCCGGCGCGTGTCATACCTATGTCGGGGAGGAGGCGATCGCGACGGCAGTCTGCGCGCACCTGCGGGAGAGCGACACGGTGATGAGCACGCATCGCGGCCACGGTCACGCGCTCGCCAAGGGCGTCCCGCCGCGCGAGCTGATCGCCGAACTCCTGGGCAAAGTGACGGGTTGCTCGCACGGGCGGGGCGGCTCGATGCACCTCTTCAAGCCGGAAGTCGGCATGCTCGGCACGAGCGGTATCGTCGGGCCGAGCATCCTGATGGCGGCGGGCGCGGGCTACACCTACATGCTCAAGCAGTCGGATCAAGTAGCGGTCGCCTTCTTTGGCGATGGCGCGACGAATAACGGCGCCTTCCATGAGGGGTTGAACCTCGCCACGGTCTGGGACTTGCCCGTCTTGTTTGTCTGCGAGAACAACCAGTACGCGACCGAGGTAGCGTACTCTTCGGTCACGAAGCAGCCGAGCGTCGCGACGAAGGGCGGAAGTTATGGCATCAATGCCGTCGCCCTCGATGGGAATGATGTGCTTGCCATCTACCAGGCAGCGGGCGAGGCGGTGCGCCGGGCGCGGACGGGCGGTGGACCGACCTTGCTCGAATGCAAGACGTATCGCACCCGCCCGCACTCCGAAGGAATGCGCGACGCGGGCTACCGGACGCAAGAAGAGGTCGAGACCTGGCGGGCGCGCGACCCGATCCCGCGATTGCGCGCCTATCTGCTGGCAGAAGGCATTGCCTCGGAGGATGAACTGGCGGGGATTGACCGCGCGGTACAGGAGTTGATCGCCGCAGCGGTCGAGTTCGCCAGGGAAAGCCCCTGGCCCGATGCCGCCACCGCGACCGATCACGTCTTTAGCGAAGGACTAAGGAGTCATGATGCGTGAGATGACGTACACTGCTGCCGCCCTTGAGGGGCTGGCCGAGGAGATGGAGCGCGATCCGCTGATCTTCGTCGTCGGGGAGGGGATTGGGGCACGCGGCGGCAACTTCGGCACGACCGTTGGCCTATACGAGCGATTCGGCCCGGCCCGCCTGCGCGACACGCCGATTACCGAGCGGGGCTTCACCGGCCTCTGCACCGGCGCGGCGATGACCGGTTCCCGGCCGATTGTGGACTACATGTTCATAGACTTCGGCCTCGATGCGATGGGCGAGCTCATCAACCAGACCGCGAAGATTCAGTACATGAGCGACGGCCGCCTGAAGATGCCGATTGTCTTGCGCGGCTGCATCGGCATCGGCAACTCGGCGGCGACGCACCATTCCGGCAGTTATTACTCGATCTTTACCCACGCCCCCGGTTTCCGCGTCGTCGTGCCGACGACACCGTACGACGCGAAGGGACTCCTGAAGACCGCCATCCGCTCGGACGACCCGGTGCTGTTTATGGAGCATCGCGCCGTCCTCAACACCAGGGGACCGGTGCCGGAGGAGGAATATTGCATTCCCTTCGGCCAGGCGCGGATCGCCCGCGAGGGGAAGGACGTGACCGTCGTCGGCATCGCCGGAATGGTCAACCGGGCGCTCGCCGCCGCTGACACGCTGGCGGGGGAGGGCGTCTCTGTCGAGGTGATTGATCCCCGGACGCTCGTGCCGCTCGACATTGAGACGATTCTCGCTTCCGTCCACAAGACGGGGCGGCTGCTTGTCGTGGACGAAGATTACAGCCCGTGCGGCGTCGCGGCGGAGATCGGCATGCAGGTGATGGAGCACGGCTTCGACGATCTCGATGCGCCCGTCGCGCGGCTGACCGGCGCGCAAACACCGGTGCCGTACAGCGCGCCGCTCGAAGAGGCGATCATCCCGAACCCGCGCACCATCGCCCAGGCGATCCGCGATCTGCTGGCAGCATAGGGGAGTAGTCGGTAGTCAGTAGCCAGTAGCCAGAAGGGGGATGATCCCTCTGACTACTGACTACCGGCTACTGACTACTGAGCGAATGGAGTAAGCGACGATGGCGATAGAGGTTGTCATGCCCCGGCTTGGCTGGAATATGGAGGCCGGGACGGTGGTGGAGTGGCTCAAGCATGATGGCGACCCCGTGAAGGCGGGGGAATATTTATTCCTCGTCGAGAGCGACAAGGCGACGACGGAGGTCGAATCGCTCGACGATGGTATCTTGCGCATCCCCGGTAATGCCCTGCGTGTCGGCGAGGAATTGCCCGTCGGGACCGTGCTCGCCTACCTCGTGCGGGAGGGGGAGCATGTGCCGCAGGAGAAGCAGGCAGTCGGCAGTCGGCAGTCGGCAGCGGACAGTGTGCCGGGCGTAGGGGCGGTGCTCGAACCGCCCTCCCTTCCTCAGCCCTCAATACTCAGTAGTCAGCACTCGTCATCACCCGCCGCCAGCCCACGGGCAATCCGTGTTGCCGGGGAACTTGGCGTGGATTGGACGAAACTGACGGGGAGCGGGGGGAATGGCCGGATTGTCGAGCGCGACGTGCGCGCCGCGTTCGAGCGGATGGCGCCTGCTGCCGCTGCCCCCGTTGCACCGAGCGCCGCGCCCGCGCAGCTCGCTGCGATCGCGGCGGCACAGGCAACGCCCGTAAGCACCATGCGCCGCATCATTGGCGAGCGGATGGCGCGGAGCGCGCATACCGTCGCCCCCGTCACGCTGACGACCGAGGTGGATGCGACCGCGCTCGTCCGGCTGCGCGCCGAGGTCGCGGCCGCGCTGGCGGGGGGCGATGCGCCGGTGCCTTCCTACAATGACCTCTTCGCCCGGCTTGTTGCCGTCGCGCTGCGTGAGTTCCCGGACCTGAACGCCTCCCTCACGGAGGGCGGAATCGTGCGGCATAACGCGGTGCATATCGGCATCGCGGTGGATACCGAGCGAGGATTGCTCGTCCCGATCATCCGCGATGCGCACGCGAAATCGGTCCAGACAATCGCGGCGGAGGCAGCGCACCTGATCGCGCAGGCGCGGGCGGGCAACGCGGCGCGCGATGATCTTCAGGGCGGCACCTTCACAATCACGAACCTCGGCATGTACGACATTGACGCCTTCACGCCGATCATCAATCTGCCGGAATGCGCGATTCTCGGTATTGGCCGGATCGTTTCGCGCCCCGTCGTCGTGGATGAGGAGACGGAGAGCATCGCGGTGCGGAAGATGGTTGCGCTTAGCCTGACCTTCGATCACCGCGTCGTGGACGGCGCGCCCGCTGCCCGGTTCCTCAAGCGGATCAAGCAGTTCGTCGAGCAACCGCTTATCTGGGTGACGCGATGAGTTCGGAGTTCGATGACTCACTTCGAACTCCGAACATCGAACGTGCGACTGAGAGGAGCGCATCATGCCGGTGGACTGGCTGGACTTAACGGGCCGGGTGGCGATCGTGACGGCGGGGTCGGCGCATGGTGGGATCGGGCATGCGACAGCAATTGAACTGGCGAAGGCGGGGGCGGACCTCTTCGTCTGTGACATTGACAGCGTGGGCGTGCAACAGACGGCGCGCGAGGTCGAGACGCTCGGTCGCCGATGCACGGCGGTTACGTGCGATATGGGCCACGCGGATGCGATTATCGCGATGTTCGATGACTTCGACCGCGCGTATGACCGTGTGGATATTCTCATCAATAACTGCGGCCTCGGCACCCGCTACCGCCCGGAGGAATTGCCGTTGGAGGAGTGGCGGAAAATCGTGCGCATTAACCTCGAAGGGACATGGGTCTGCACGCAGCAGGTCGGGCGGCGGATGATCGCGGCGGGCCGGGGTGGGGCGATTGTCAGCATCAGTTCGATTGCCGGCAGTTCCGCGTTGGGGCGCGGCAATTTCGTCTACAGCGTGACGAAGGCGGGCATCATTCAGTTCACGCGTGAGCTGGCGGTGGAGTGGGCGCCATACGGGATTCGCGTCAACGCCATCCAGCCCGCGCAGACGATGACACAGGCGATGACGAATATGCTCAATGATCCGCAACTCGACCCGAAAACGCTGACCGCGCGCTTTCTGCGTGGCATCCCGCTCGACCGGATCGGCGAGCCGGAAGATATCGCCCGTGCTGCCCTCTTTCTCGCTTCGGATGGCGCGAGTTTCATCACCGGCCACACCCTGCCCGTGGACGGCGGCAACCTTGCCCTCAATGCGGGTGGCAGCAAATTGTGGCCGATGGAGGATGCGCGATGAGTGTTTCCGCATCGGCCCTGGCGTTCGTTGGTGCGGGCGCGCTCGGCCAGTCATTCGCCGGATTGCTGGCGAAGAATGGAGAGGCCGTGACGCTGCTCGCCACCCCGCGCACCGCTGCGGCGTTACTCGCGGCGGGCCGCATCCGGCTACGCGGCGTGGTTGAATGTGACATTGCCACTGCCCCCGCGCCCGCGCCACCGGGCAGCGTCGGCGTCACGACGAACGCGGCGGATCTGCCTACCGGTGTGGGATTGATTTTCCTCACGAAGGGGCACGATTTAGCGGGAGCAATCGCGCATGTCCGCACGGCGTGGCCGAAGGATGACGATGACACATCGTGGGTGGCGGGCCTTCAGAACGGTCTTGCGAAGGACGATATGCTCGCGGCGGCATTCGGCGCGGCGCGCGTTGTGCCGGGGGCGACGATCCTCGGTGGCGGGCGCGGCGCGGACGGCGCCGTGACGGTAACGGCCCTCGGCATGACCTACCTCGGGGAGATGCAGGGCGGTAGTTCACCGCGCGTGGATGCGGCGATTGACGCGCTGATGGCGGCGGGCATCCCGGCACAGGCGCCCGCGAGCATCCAGAGCATCCTCTGGTCGAAGGCGTGCAACGCGGCAGGCGTCTTCGGCGTCTCCGTCCTCGCGCGCGCCACCGGGCCGCAAATGAGCGGTGATCCAAGCATGATGCGCGCCTATCTCGCCCTCGTCCGCGAGACGGCCGCTACCGGCGCGGCCTATGGCGTGACAGTCGGCAACTACCCGAACTTCCCGCCAATCCACACCTACACCGTGACGCCGGACGAGGAGACAGTGGCGAAGATCCTTAAACCCGGCCCGCTCCCACGCGGCGGCAGCTTGCCCTCGATGACGCAGGACGTGCTTGCCGGTCGCCCGATGGAAGTCGAGCAGGTCTTCGGCGATCTCGTCGCGCGGGCCGAGCGCGCGGGTGTCGCCGCGCCGTGTCTCACCTTCGTGCGCGATGTGCTGCGCGGCATTGACCGCATCTCACGCGGCGATTGACCGCCCCGGATTGCAATGGGTTTCGGGCGGTGCGATGCTGTGAAATGTGAGAATACGCGGGTGGAGCAGGCTTCAGCCGGCAATGCCGAGGTGGCAGGCTGAAGCTTGCTCCACCGAAAAAGGAGCGGGAAACGTGGCGGAGATGCATCTGTGTCCCTCCGATCAGTTGCGCGCGTATGTCCGCCAGGTGGCGCGGGCAATGGGGGCCGATAGCGATATCGCGGACGAACTGGCGAATCATCTCGTCAAGGCGAATCTCTCCGGCCATGACTCGCACGGCGTCCTTCGCCTGCCGCAGTATGTGTCGCAGGCGGACGCGGGTGGCCTTGTGCCGAACGCGAGGCCGACGGTGGTGCGTGAAATGGGCGGCACCGCCGTGATGGATGCGCGGTTCGGTTTCGGCCACTACTCCACCGCAGTGGAGCTCGACTGGGCGATGAAGCGGGCGAAAACGACAGGCATCGCCGCCGTCGCCGTGCGCCACGCGACGCATATTGGCCGGCTGGGCGAGTACACCGAGCGGG
>JAICJW010000084.1 GCA_025928215.1 Chloroflexia bacterium
GACAAACCCCTGCCCATTGCCAAACGCACCCGCGCCTACCTCCGCGAAATTGGCATCGGATGACGCCCCACCCCCGCTCCTCCCCCGCAAGCGGGAGAGGGGAGCTTGCCGCCTACGAGTTGCCGCGCTCCATAGCATGACGGGGGCATCGCAGAGCGTCACCCCTCCCTCGCATGGCGGGCGGAGGGGCCGGGGGTGGGGGCGGCTACGCCGTTTCGTGCAGCGCGGCGGCGAAAGCGTCTACGCATGTGTGAATATCGGCGCTGTCCATCGGGGTGGAGACGCAGCCCATCATGCTTGGGGACAGGAAGATGCCGTGGGCAAGCATGGATTGATAGACCGCCGCTGTGCGCGCCTTCTCCGCTGGGGTGAGCGACGTGCTGCGGTAATCTGTCAGGGGGCGATTGTGCAGGTGGAGGTTGAAGACCGAGCCAGCGCCCGTCACCTGGCCCGGCACCCGCGCGCCGTCCATCGCCTCCGCCAACCCCTCGCGTAGCGTCTCACCGAGTGCATTGATGCGATCAAATTCCGCCGGCGTCATCTTCTCCATTGCCGTCAGGCCCGCAACGCTCGTGATCGGGTTCGCGTTGAAGGTGCCTCCATGGGGCACCTTCGGCCCCTGACGCGGATCGAAAACGGCCATGATTTCCGCCGCGCCGCCGACCGCGCCGACCGGGAAGCCACCACCAATGATCTTCGCCATCGTCGTCATGTCCGGCGTGACGCCGACGACGGACTGCATGCCGCCATACGCGACGCGCAGCGTAATGACCTCATCGAAGATCAGCACGATGCCGTATGCCCGTGTCATTGCGCGGAGCGCGCTGAGGAAGGCGTGCGTCGCGGGGACAGTACCGACGCGCGAGGGCATGGGATCCACCAGCACGGCGGCGAGTTCGTCGTGATGCCGCGTGATGGCGCGCTCGGCGTCCGCGATGTCGTTATAGCGGGCGACGAGCACATTCTCCATCACGCCCTGCGGCGTGCCGAGGGCGGTCGCGGTGGCGGGAGTCTCGGACTCCTCCCAGCGCGATTCAGGCGTCACCTGGCTAATCTCCGCGAAATCGTAGGAGCCGTGGTAACAGCCCTCAAATTTGAGGATTTTCGGGCGACCCGTGAAGGCCCGCGCGCCCTTGATCGCCATCATCACCGCCTCGGTGCCGGAGTTCGTGAAGCGGAGGTGCTCAACGGACGGGATGCGATCGGCGATCAGTTCGGCGAGCGCCACTTCATGCACCGTCGGCATCGCGTACGACGTGCCGTACTGCAACTGCTCGATCACCGCCGCATTGATGTCCGGGTCGGCATGGCCGTGGATCAGTGAGGTGTAATTGTTGATGAAATCGAGCCGCGCGTCCCCTTCCATATCCACGATTGTCGCGCCTTTGCCGTACGCGACGTACGGCGGATGCGGCGACTGATAGACGGTCGTGCGCGTGTTGCCGCCCGGCATCACCCGGCGGGCGCGTTCAGCCAGCGCCGCCGACGCGGACGACATCGCACGAAAGGCATCCCGCCGCTGATCAATCGCTGCCATCCCGTGCCCCCTTCGCTCATTGCTGACAGATCATAGCCAGCAGTATACGCGGAAAGCGAAACCAAATGAACCGCAGAGACGCAGAGAACGCTGAGGAATAAGAGAGGGGAATAAAGAGGAAAAGGGATCCGGCCCCTTCATATTCTTCCTCTTTTCCCTCTCTGCGTTCTCTGCGTCTCTGCGGTTTGTTCCCGGTTTCCTTACTTGGTGACGGAAATGAACTTGAGGCGCGGGTAGGTGCCGAGGACGGCGGGATGATAGACGCCCTGCACCGTCGGCTTGGTGACGAAGAAGGCCTGATTGAAGTTGATCGGGATGCTTGCCCCTTGCTGGACGAGGAGCACTTCGGCATCCTGATACATCTTCGTGCGCGCCGCCTGATCGGTCGTCCCCTTCGCTTTGGCGATCAGGCTCTCGAACTGATCGTTCTTCCAGTGCGTGTGGTAGAAGTCCGTATCGGCGGAGAAGAGGAAATTGTGCCAGTTGCTCGGGTCGCCGTAGTCCGATCCCCAGCCGCCGTAGTACGCATTGAACGGCTGCGTCGCCCGGGCACTCCGCCATGCGACATACGCTTTGGACTCCATCGCGTTCAACTGCACGGTGATGCCGAGGTTCTTCTTCCATTCGTTCTGGATGAATTCGAGGATCGTCTTCGTCACCGAATTCGTTGTGTAGACGACGGTGAAATCACTCGGGAAGCCCTGCCCGTTCGGGAAGCCCGCATCCGCCATCAGTTGCTTCGCCTTCTCCACACCACCGGTGAGCGCCGCTGCCGGGTTGTAGCCGGCGATGTCCGGCGGCAGGATCGTCGCCGCCGGGAGATAGTATTTCTTCAATACGATGTCCGTCAGCGTCGTCCGGTCGAAGGCGAGCGAGAGCGCGTTCCGCACCCGGACATCGCTCGTCGGCTTGCTCGTCGCGTCAAGTTGAAGCATGTTCGTCTGCGAGAGCGGATAGCCCTTCAATTCTTTTGAGAGTTTCGGGTCACTCAGCACATGGTCGTAATCGCCCGGCGCCACCTGCGCGCTGTCCAGTTCGTTGTTCTGGTACGCGGGAAGGCTCTTGGTGAGCGGGTCATCATAGATGGTGAACTCGGCGTGCGTGATCGTTGGCTTCGGCCCCCAATAGTTCGGGTTCGGCTCGAAGACCTGCAACTGATCGTGCTTCCACTCCTTGAGGACGTACGGGCCGTTACCGACGAGATTCCCCGCTTCCAGCCACTTCGGCCCAAACTTCTCGATGATGTGCTGCGGCGTTGGATAGCAGGTCCAGGTCGCGGCGAGGAGCGGGAAATAGGGCGCCGGTGAGTTCAGCGTCACCTCGAAGGTGCCATCGTCGAGCGCCTTCGCACCGAGTTGATCGGGTGGTACCGTCCCCTTGACGACTTCCAGCGCGTTTTTGACGTTCGCCAGCGAGGCCGTGTAGATGGAGGCAGTTTTCGGATCCACCACCCGCCGCCAGGCGTACTGGAAATCCTTCGCGGTCAGCGGCGTGCCGTCGGACCACTTCATGCCGGGGCGCATCTTGAAGGTCCAGACCGTCGCATCCGCGTTCGTCTGGTAACTCTGCGCCATCGCCGGTTCGAGCGTGCCATCTTTCCAACTGACCGTCACCAGACCCTCGAACACCTGCGGTTCGTTGACCGGGTCCTGGCAGTTCGCGGGGTCAAAATTGATCGGTTCGGGGCCGGCATACCGGAACGTCTGTGTCGCGGCGAGATTCGCGGAACTCGCTGCCGCTGACGGAGCCACCGTCGCCGGGGCAACGGTGGCGGCGGAGACCGTACCCGTCGTCGCGGGGCTACTTGCGGGCGCCGTCGCCACTCCCAGCGACTGCGGCACTGCCGTCGCGGTCGCCGCCGGTCCCGCTGCGGTCGGCGCCACTGCGGGTGCGGGTGTGTTCGTCGGCGCGCTCGTTGTGCCCCCGCAGGCGGCGAGCGCGGCAGCCGCCGTCCCCGCCGCCGAGAGTGTCAGGAACGTGCGCCGGTTCACAGCGTACATGGTCGTTCCTCCCTGAGTTCTCAACCTCACCCCCGGCCCTCTCCGTCACGCGGAGAGGGGCCGGGGGTGAGATTCTACTTCGTGAAGTAGGCGTACTTGCCACGCGGCACGCCGCCGAGGATCGCCGGGTGGTAGACGCCCTGCAAGCCCGGCTTGATGACGAAGAACGATTGCCCGTGATACATCGGCAGGTGTGCCGCGTCCTGCACGAGGATTTGCTCCGCCTGCTGATACTGCTTCGCGCGGGCCTCCTTGTCCGTCATCCCCTTCGCCTTGGCGATGATGCTGTCGAACTCATCGTTCTTCCAGTGGGTGTTCCAGAAATCCGTGCCGCTGGCGAAGAGGAAGTTGTGCCAGTTCGCCGGATCGCCGTAGTCCGACCCCCACAGGCCATAGAGGCCATTGAAGGGTTGCGTCTTGCGCGAGACACGGAAGTCAACGGCAGCCTTCGATTCGCGGCTATCGAGTTTGACATCAATGCCGAGGTTCTGCTTCCACTGCGCCTGCAAGTATTCGAGCACGAGCTTGATCGTCGCATTCGCCGCATAGACGATCGTGAAATCGCTCGGCCAGCCCTGCCCATTCGGGAACCCGGCGTCCGCCATCAGTTGCTTCGCCTTCGCCACGCCACCCGTCAGCGCGGCCTGCGGGTTGTAGCCCGGAATGTCCGGTGGCAGGATCGTCGGCGCGTCGAGGTAGTATTTTTGTAGCACGACATCAATCAGCGATTGCCGATCGAAGCCGAGTGCCAGCGCCTGCCGCACCTTCACATCGCTCGTCGGCTTGTTCGTCGCGTCCCAATGCAGCATGTAGGTGCTGGAACCGGGGAAGCCCTTCATCTCCTTGGAGAGGGTCGCGTCCTTGAGGGCGCGGGCGTAATCGGAGGCCTGCACCTGCGCGGTGTCCACTTCGTTGTTCTCGTATGCGGCAAGCCCTTGCGTCAGATAGGTCGCGTCCGGGTAAATATGGCACTCGACGCGCGTCACAATTGGCTTCGGTCCCCAGTAGTTCGGGTTGATCTCGAACGCCTGGAGTTGATCGTGCTTCCACTCCACCATCTTGTACGGCCCGCTGCCGACGACATTGCTCGCTTCCAGCCACTTATCACCGAACTTCTCGATGACGTGCCGGGGCGTCGCGAAGTACGACCAGGTGGAGGCGAGGAGCGGGAAGAAGGGAATCGGCGCGACGAGCTGGAACTCGAGTGTGCTGTCATCGAGCGCCTTGACACCCAACTGATCCGGCGGCACTTTCCCCGCCGCGACCTCTGTCCCGTTCTTGATATTCTCGGCAGCGGCGGTGTATTTGGAGGCGGTCTTCGGATCGGCGATACGCTTGACCGAGTACTCGAAGTCGTGCGCCGTCAGTGGCATACCGTCCGACCATTTGAGGCCGGGGCGCATCTTGAATGTCCAGACGGTCGCGTCCGCGTTCGCCTGGTAACTAACCGCGTGCGCCGGTTCGATCTGATTGTTCGTCCAGTTGACGGTCACCAGCCCCTCAAACATTTGCGGCATGTTGTACGGGCTGGAACCGACCTGCGGATCGAAGGCCGGTGGCTCGATGTCCACATAGCGGAAGATTTGCTTGTCCGCCAGATTGGCGGGCATCGTCGGCTGCGGCACCGCCGCGACCGCCGAACTCGCCGGTGCGGTACCCGTCGTCCCCGCCGCCGCCGAACCGGCAGGCGCCGTGACGCCAAGCGACTGCGGGACGTTGGTCGCCGTCGGCAATGGCCCCGCCGGTGTTGTCGGCTTCGCTGCCGCTGCCGGTGTATCGGTCGGCGCACTCGTTGTGCCGCCACATGCGGCGAGTGCCGCCGCTGCCGCCCCCGCCGCCGATAGCGCGAGAAATTTGCGCCGCGTATACGCGTGCGCGGTCAGTTTCGAACCCTTTTCCACGTCAAACCCTCCTATTAACCGCTTCCCCAACGTCCACACGCTGGTGAGACGCCCCTATTTCTTCATCCACGGGTCGAACGCGTCCCGCAGACCATCTCCGATGAAGTTGAACGAGAGCACGGTGAGCGAGAGCACGACCGCCGGTGATATGAGCATGTACGGATAGGAGCGCAGGTCCGCGATCCCCTCCGAGATCATCAGCCCCCACGACGGGACGGGCGGGTTGATGCCGAGGCCAATGAAACTGATTCCCGCCTCACCGAGGATGGCGGCGGGAATGCCCAAGGTCGCGGCGACGATGACAACGGCGAGCGTATTTGGCAAGAGGTGGCGGGTGATGATCCGGCCACCTGACGCGCCGATGCACTGCGCCGCCTCGACGAACTCCTTGTGCTTGAGCGAGAGCACCTGCCCGCGGACCAGCCGCGAGACAGTCAACCACGAGAGGAGGCCGAGGCCGAGGAAGACACCGAGCATGCCACCCGTCGCGGAATCGAAATTCTTCAGCGGCAGCAGCCAGCCGCCATTGACGTGCTGGAATTTCGCCTTGAGGTAGGTCATGAAGATGATGATGAACAGGAGGCTTGGAATCGCGTAAAAGACATCCACGATCCGCATCGCCAGCGTGTCCACCCAGCCGCCGCGATAGCCGGCGATCAGGCCAACGGGGACGCCAATGAGGACGATCAGGAGCGGCACAACGAGGCCAACGGCGAGGGAGATACGCGTGCCGTAGATGATCCGGCTGAGGATGTCCCGCCCAAGGCGATCGGTGCCGAGAAGATGACCGGAGGAGCCGATCCCCTCGGTCGTCGCCCGGATATCTTGCGTCGCGTAGTGGTAGGGCGCGATAAAGGGGGCGAAGATGGCGGCGAAGATGATGATGCCGATGAAAATCAGCCCGGCCAGCGCGGCCTTGTTGCGGACGAAGCGACGCCACGCATCCTGCGTCAGCGAGACGCTCTTCGGGGCGATGATCGGTGCGGCCGGTGCCAGTGCGGTTGCCGTCGCGGTCGTGTTCGTTGCCATTGCTCGCCTAACTCCTGCTCGCTTACTGCTCCGGTGTCGCGCGCGACGCTATTCGTACGCGATACGTGGATCGAGGACGCCATAGAGCAAATCCACGATCAGATTCATGACCGCGATGATCGCCGCGAACATCAGGACGACCCCCAGCATTACCGGGTAATCGCGCCCGGAGACGCTTTTGACGAAGTACCGGCCAATCCCCGGTACATTGCAGGTCGTCTCGATGAAGAACGACCCGGTAATGACATTGGCGAATGAGAGCCCAAGCACCGTCGCCACCGGGATGAGCGCATTCCGCAGCCCGTGCCGGATCATTACCCCGCGCTCATTCAGCCCCTTCGCACGCGAGGTGCGAATGTAGTCCTGCCGGAGCACATCGAGCAGGCTCGAACGCGTATAGCGGGCGAGGATCGCGGCGGGGCCGAGCGCGAGCGCGAAGGCGGGGATAAACGTCGTCCGGCTAAAGACGCCGTTCCAGCCGCCCGTCGGAACGAGATGCAGCGTATTGGCGAAAAGCAGAATGAGGAGAGAGGCGATCACATACGACGGCGCGGAGATGCCAATAATCGCGCCGAGGGTGCAGAAGTAATCCACGGGAGTATTCTGCTTGATCGCGCTGAATGCCCCCGCCGTGATGCCGAGCGCCGCGGCGAGGATAATGGCGATCATGCCGAGTTGGAGCGAGACGGGAAGGAAGTCGTGAAAGATATCCGCAACCGTGCGGCCACGCTGCGCGAAGGAGAGGCCGAAGTCGCCATGCAAGGCATTCCAGAGATAGTCGGTGTACTGGCGCCAGAGCGGCTTATTGATCCCGAACTTCTCGTTGAGCGCCTTGAGGGCATCTCCGGTGATCGGCTTATCGCCGTCATCCCACGGCCCGCCGGGCGTCGCGTGGATGAGCAGGAACGAAATTGTATAGACTGCCAGCAGCGTTGGCACGAGTAACAGGATACGGCGAATCGCGTACCGACCCATCTCTTCCTTATCCCTCTTCTATCGCCATCGGACGTATCCAGATGGATCGCAACATTTCGCATGAACAGGAGGCGGTACATTCTCTCCTGCATGCCGCGCCCTGTCTACAGCCGCGTTCACATGCATTCTCGGCGAGGATTATGCAAAGATACTATCAATGTCCTCGCCTACTGTAAAGAGTCACTCCCGTGCCGAGAGAAATTCTCCGCTGGTATCGCCGCCCGCCCTGCTGATAGAATGGGGGGCGGGCCATCCGGTTGCGGCCCCTTCGCACACTAGCACGAGGAGAATCCCATGCGGCAGTCGTTGAAGAATCCAGCGGTCGGACGTTTCTTCAACGGGAGTGCCGCGCATGGCGATTGTCAATATCGGGATTCTGGCGCATGTAGACGCCGGTAAGACGACCCTCACGGAACGCATCCTCTTCGAGACCGGTGTGATCGCGTCGGTCGGCAGCGTAGATAAAGGCACGACACAGACCGACACGATGGACCTGGAACGCGCTCGCGGCATCACCATCGTCTCGGCGGTTGTTTCGTTTCAACTGCACACGCTCAAGGTTAACCTCATTGATACCCCCGGTCACGGAGACTTCGTCGCTGAGGTCGAGCGATCGTTGCGCGTGCTCGATGGCGTCGTGCTGGTGGTCTCGTCCGTTGAGGGCGTGCAGCCCCAGACGCGGCGCCTCGCGCGGGCCATACGCGCCGCGAATCTGCCGGTGCTGATATTCGTCAATAAAATTGACCGCCTCGGCGCACGCGGCGAGACGCTCCTCGATGATCTTCGCCGCAAGCTGAATCTGCGTGTCGTGGCGATGAACGGCGCAACCGGGATCGGTGACCGGGCAGCGGCGGTCGTCCCGCGGGATCACGAAAGCCCGGCCTGGCGCGATCCGGTGGCCGATCTCCTGGCGGAGACGAGCGAGCGCGTGATCGAGGAATTCGATCGCACCGGGGGTGATCTAAGCGCTGCCTTCCTTGTGGCGGAAATCCGGGCGCAGATCGCGGCGGGGGCCATCGCTCCCGTCTTCTTCGGATCGGCGATCACCGGGGCCGGCGTGCCCGAACTGCTCGCCGGCATCGAGGAGTGGCTTCCGGTGGCCGAAGCGGCGAAGCGTGCGCCAGCTGCCGGCACCGTGTTCAAGATCGTCCGCCGCGCTTCGGGGGAGAAACTCGTCTTTGTGCGGCTCTTCGCGGGGAGTGTGGCAGTGCGGCAGCGCGTGGCGCTATGTCGTTACGATGCCTTCGGCGAGCGGGAGCAGATCGAGGAGCGCATCACCGGCATTGATCGCTTCGTAGCGGGAACCACCGTATCGGCGGAAGAGGTGAGCGCGGGAGAGATTGCCGCCTTGCACGGGCTTCGGGCGGCGCGCATCGGCGATCACATCGGCGCCAACGCACCTGCGGGGAAAGAGAGCCCCCGTGCGTTTCCGGCACCGGCGCTGGAAAGCGTCGTGCGCCCGGCCGATCCCGGCCAGATCGCGCGGTTGCGCGCGGCGCTCGATCATCTCGCGGAGCAGGACCCGCTCATTGCACTGCGTCAGCGCAACGACGCGGGGGAGCTATCGCTCCGGCTCTATGGCGAGGTGCAGAAGGAAGTCGTGATGGAGACGCTCTTGCAGGAGTATGGTGTCGCCGTGACATTCGGACCGAGCCAGACGATTTGCGTCGAGCGCCCGGTTGGCACGGGCGAGCATGCCGAGATCATGGGCGAGGACGGGAACCCCTTCTATGCGACGGTCGGATTGCGCGTCGAGCCGGCCGAGCGCGGGAGCGGCATTCGTTATGTCCGCGAACTCGGCGCATTGCCACTCGCCTTCTATCGCGCCATTGAGGAGACCGTGTATGAGACGTTCATGCAAGGATTGTCTGGCTGGGAAGTGACCGATTGTATCGTCACGCTCACCCTTGCGGGATTTAGCTCGGTGCTCAGTACCGCCGGGGACTTTCGCAAACTCACCCCGCTCGTCCTGATGCGGGCGCTGCTCGGGGCGGGCACCGAGGTCTGCGAGCCAATCGAGGAGTTCGATCTCGAAATTCCGGAGGATACATTTGGCGTGGTCTCCGGCGCATTGGTGAGCGCGCGCGCGACGATGCGAAACGCGTTTCGGGATGGCGCGTCCTATCGCATCATCTGTGCGATCCCGACCGCGGAACTGCGTGCCATCGAGCAGCAGCTACCGGCGCTGACGCGCGGCGACGGCAGCTGGATGTCGAGCTTTGCCGGCCATGTTCCCGTTACCGGAGATGCGCCGACCAGGGCACGCATCGGCCCGAATCCGCTCAACCGCGCGCACTATCTGGCGGACGTCGCGCGGTCGTAGGCTTCGCCGAGCGTACGCACCGGCGAGTGGGCGAGCAGGAGCGGCGAGAGCAACTGACCGCCAACGGCGACAAAGAGCGCCGCCCGCAGCCCGATCACCTGCCCGAGCAGCCCACCGAGCAGCAGGCCGCCGAGCAGCGCGCTCCACTCAATGAAGCGGATGCTGGCATTCATCCGCCCCAGTAGGTGATCCGGTGTTCGCGCCTGCAAAAGACTGACCTGGTTGACCTCATAGATCGTCGCCGCGCCATCGCCGAAGACCTGCTGGATCAGGAGCGAAACAACGATCCAAGCCAGTGGACCAGAAGCGAGCGGGATGATGACCGTTGAGACAATCGCGAGCAACAACATCCAGAACATCGTCGGGCCAAGTCCCCACTGCCGTACCACGCGCTCCGCCAACACCGCGCCCACGAGCGAACTGAGACCGCCAATGGCATAAATCACGCCTTGGAGCGCGGGCGAGACGTGCAACTGCCGCGTGACGAAGAGGATAATCACGGCACCAATGATGTTGCGGAAGAGATACCAGACACCGGTGACACCGGCGAGCGTGCGGAAGGTTTGGTTGTCGCGCAGCAGGCGCATTCCTGCCGCGATCTCCCGCCACGTTCCCTCACGTTCCGCCGCCGGTGTAGGCGGCGGTTCGTGCGTGCGAATCATTGCCAGTGAGCCTGCCGAGACCAGAAAAGAGACGGAGTCAATCAGGATCATGCCGGGGATGGTGAAGATCGGCAGGAGAAAGCCCGCGATGCTCCAGCCGCCGAACTCCGCGCCCGCCGCAGTCGCCTGAAGCTTGCTGTTCCCCTCGATCAGATCGGCCCGCCGCACGAGCGACGGCAGATACGAGCGGTAGGCGACATCGAAACAGACGGTGAGCATGCTCACGAGCAAGGCGATGGCAAAGAGCACGATAATTGTCAGATGACCAAGTGCGGCGGCGAGCGGGATCATCGCCAGCAGGGCGGCCCGCCCAATATCCACAACAATCATCACGGGGCGGCGGCGCAGGCGATCTACCCAGACACCGGCGAACAGTCCGACGATCAGCCCCGGTCCGTACTGCGCCGCATTGAGGAGCGCCACCTGAATCGGCGTCGCATGAAGGGTCAGCACCGCGACGAAGGTGAGCGCGAAGCCCCCGACGCGGCTGCCGAAGAGCGAGACCGTCTGCCCCGCCCACAATTTCAGGAAGTCGCGATGCCGCCATAACCCCGTGAAGCGGGCAGGCGATGGTTCGGTTATCGTTTCCATGTGAAACGTTCTCCCTCACAGCGAAAGGTCGCGGAGTGGCGAGGGAGCGCGGGCAGAGAGATGGTGCGATCCGCACGCGCTCCTACAGCGCGGCGGCTCTGAGGATGGCGTTGTAACACACCTCTGAATGGCGGTTCATGGGGTTGATCCCTTCGTGCCGTGAGCAAAAGTCCGTCGTTACGTCGAGCATACGGGAGCAGCGGCGGCGCGTCAATCATCCGAACGGGCAGATTCAGGCTCTATGGATACGCGCTGAGGAATTCGCCAATCCAGCCGACGATCCGCTCCGGCGCGTCTTCCTGAAGGAAGTGGTTCGCCACTCCCGTCGTCCACGTAGTGCATCGCGAAATCGCCGCTGTGGTGGTAGTGCGGCGCGAATGGGAACGTCCCATCGAACGTCTCACTCTCAATGCCAAGCACCGCCGCCCCCGTATCCATCCCATTACTGCCGATTAATCCGCCACTTTCACATCCGCAGCCGCTCGCGCGGCGACCATGGCGGCGAGACCCTGGGCGAGCGTGTATTCCGGGCGCCAGCGGCCCTGCCGGGTGATCCGCTCGTTCGAGAGGCGTGAGATGCGGACATCACCCGCGCGGGCCGGCCCATACGCGACCGTCGGCACGACGCCGAGCGCCTCCCCGACCTGCCGCGCGAGGTCGTTCACCGTCGTCTCTGCCCCGCTCGCGACATTCCAGAGGCCCGAATGATTCCACGAGAGCGCCGCCCGCACGGCCGCCGCCACGTCCGCGACATAGACGAAATCGCGCACCTGTTCGCCATCGCCGTTGATGTGCAGCGATTCACCGCGCGCGAGGCGATCCACGAAGGTGGCGATGACGCCGCCGTCCGTCCCGGCGCGCTGGCGCGGGCCGTAGACATTGGCGGGCCGGAGGATCGCATAGGAGAGGCCGCTGAGGGCAACGTATCCCTCGGCGGCGAGTTTATGCACGCCGTACGGGCTGAGTGGGGCGGGAAGCGTCATTTCATCGGCGCGGGCGGTTGTGTCGCCGTAGACGGCGCCGCCGGAGGAGAAAAAGACGAAGCGCCCAACGCCCGTCTCCTTCGCGCAATGGACGATGTTCTCCGTACCGCCGAGATTCACCTGCCGGTCATAGGCCGGGTCCGCCACCGAGTGCGGTACCGAGGTCTGCGCCGCGCAGTGAATCACCGCGTCGAACGCGCCCTCCCCGAAGACTGGCAGCAGCGCGGGATCGGCGATGTCACGGATGATTAGCGGCACGCCGGTTGGCAGATTCGCGCGGTCGCCACCGGAGAGATCATCCACGACGGTGACGCGCCATCCCTCCCGCACGAGCATCGCAACGATGTGGCTGCCGATAAAGCCGGCGCCACCGGTGACGACGACCGTTCGATCATTTCCCGTTTGCATCGTGTCAATTTCCCTTCACCGGCGGGAGGCCGAGCATTTCACTGACCGTCACGAACCGGTAGCCGCGCGTTTTGAGTGTTTCGATAATCGTCCGCACCGCCGCTACTTGCTGGCTGCGATCCGTCCCCAGCCGGGTATTGTCGCCATCATGCAGGAGAATGATGGAGCCAGGCTGAACGCGATTCACCGTCCGCATGACAATCGTGTCAGCGCCCGGCTCGTCCCAGTCGCTCGATTCGACATCCCAGCCGATTGCGCGCAGGCCGTGTTCCGCCACCGCGCGAAGCGACCACGGCGTATGGAAGCCGTTCGGCGCGCGATAGAGCCGGGGCAGCGTGCCCGTGATCCCCTTCAAAATATCATTTGTCCGCGCCGCGTCATGATAGCGGAGGTCGAGCAGTGTATCCCGCTTGCGATGCGCGTACGAATGGTTGCCGATCTCGTTCCCCTCAGCGGCGATGCGGCGCACCGTCTGCGGCTCGCGCTCGGCGTTCATCCCGATACAGAAAAAGGTCGCATGCACCCCCGCCTGCTTCAACACATCGAGGATTTGCCCGGTGTACGGGTCATTCGGCCCATCATCGAAAGTGAGCGCGACGACTTTTTCCGTGCGCGGCCCGTGCGTGTA
>JAICJW010000268.1 GCA_025928215.1 Chloroflexia bacterium
GGTTCAGGCTTCGGTTCGAAATATGCGGAAAGGGGTGGCCGGAATCCACCGCGAGCGGCGTGAGGATCGGGAAGACCTCGCGCAGGAAATACTCCGTCGCGGCATTACGCTGGCTCTCATTGAGTTCGTCGTAAGGGAGAATATGGACATCGTTCTCCGCCAATTCCGGGATAATGACCGCTTTCAGGTAATGACACTGGGATTCCATCAGTTCAAAGACAATTTTATGAATCTCGTGGAGCGATTCGCGCGGCGTCATACCATCCCGCCGGACATCGGCGGAATTGACCGCGATCTGTTGCTTGAGACCGGAGACGCGCACCATGAAAAATTCGTCGAGATTCGTGCTGAGAATGGCGAGGAATTTGACGCGTTCCAGGAGCGGCGTGCTCTCGTCCCGCGCCTGATCGAAGACGCGCCACTGGAACGCAAGCAGCGAGAGTTCGCGGTTGAAGTACCACTCCGGCGCGGTGATGTCCTCAATCGGCGCCACCGCTTTCGACGCCTGCGCGGCAGGGGAGGATTGCGCGGTCGTCATTCTCGGAGCGGCAGGGCGGCGGACGAAGCGTCCATTACTATCCCGAGTCCGTACGATCGTTCCCGCCATCCGCGTTTCCCCCTCTTCTTCCCGATGATAGTGTACGGTATCCATCGCCCCGCCTGCTGTCAACGGCTGTACGATACGCAATGATGGGGCCGTGGCGATGCGGTCCGCGCGGGACCCTGCGTGTTAGACTGAACGTTGGTATCCAGGGCGCGGCACGGGCCGCGATCACGAGGAGAATTTCGTATGCAGCAGCAACCTCCACAGCCTCAAGCCGTTGACCCTCGCGCCACATCAACGGCATTCGAGATCCCTAACTTTACGATCCGTTATAACATGGGCGTCGTGCGCGGCGTCACGGTGCGGTCACGCTCGATCGGCGGGCAAATCGGTGCCGCCTTTCAGACAATGAAAGGTGGGAACATCACGCTGCTCACCGAACTGGCGGAGCAGGCGCGACAGGAGGCGTATCAGATCATGATCGCCCACGCCGCGCAACTCGGCGGCAACGCGATTATCGGTATCCGCTACGACAGTTCCGAGGTGATGGAGAACGCGACAGAAGTGATTGCCTACGGCACTGCCGTCTGGGGTGAGTGGAAGCAGCAATAAGGGTGCTCGGCATCCCTGAGAGGGGCGCATGATGCCGTTGCCGCACTGGCAGCGTCGGTGCCGCTGACGTTCGAAGACGTGTACAATGCATGCGATGATGAGGACGTTCGCGCTGTTACCGGCGACTGTGCCGGCGGTGTGACGCCAAGGAGGTACTGCGAGCATGGCATATGATGTCACCCTCATTCCCGGTGACGGGATCGGGCCGGAAGTCGTTGAGGCGGCCCGGCGCGTGCTCGACGCGACGGGCGTCGGCTTCACCTGGCACACGGCAGATGCCGGGCTGGACGCGCTTGAGAAGTATGGAGACACGCTCCCCGAGGCGACCATCGAGAGCGTCCGCAAAACGAAACTTGGGCTGAAGGGGCCGATCACGACGCCGGTTGGTACCGGGTTCCGCTCCGTCAATGTCGGGCTGCGGCAGGCGCTGAACCTGTACGCGAACCTTCGCCCGGCACGCATCTTCCCCGGCGTTCGCACGCGCTACGAGAATGTCGACATCGTCGTCGTGCGGGAGAATACGGAAGACCTCTATGCGGGCGTCGAGTTCGACACCGGCACGGAGGACGCGAAGAAGGTGATCGAGGCGATCAACCCGCTCACGAAGCGCAAACTTGCCCCCTCCTCAGCGATCTCGATCAAGATGATTACGCCGGAAGCCTCGCGCCGCATCGTTACATACGCTTTCGAGTACGCGCGCCAGAACAAGCGCCACCTCGTCACCGCCGTCCATAAGGCGAACATCATGAAATTCACGGACGGCCTTTTCCTTCATGTCGCTGAGGAAGTGGCGAAGGAATACCCGGATATCGAATTCAACGATCGCATCGTGGATAATGTCTGCATGCAACTCGTCCAGCGGCCGGAGGAGTACGATGTCCTCGTGCTGCCCAATCTCTATGGCGACATCGTCTCAGATCTCGTGACGGGTCTCGTCGGTGGCCTCGGCATTTCGCCGGGCGCGAACATCGGCGATGGCGTCGCCTGCTTCGAACCGATCCACGGCAGCGCGCCGAAATACACCGGCCAGAACAAGGCGAACCCAACGGCGGAGATCCTTTCCGGCGTGATGATGCTCCATCACATTGGCGAACATGCCGCCGGGGAGCGCGTCGAACGCGCCGTACGCCGCGTCATCGAGGACGGCAAATCCGTCACCTATGACTTCAAGCCGAATCGCGACGACCCGACCGCCGTCGGCACGTCGCAGATGGCCGACGCGATCATCGCCGCGATGGGCTGATTTTCCCAAACTGCGGCCCCCTTCCCGCCGAGGGAAGGGGGCTCTTCAATTTCAGCGGAAAAGTTCATCCACCGCGACATGCCAGCCGGGGAGCGCGGAACCAGCATCGGCAGTATCACCAGCGCGAAACAGGTGCGGTGTTTCAGGAGCGACAGCATGATAGGACGCGACAATTCGCGCACGCGTATCAACGTCTCAGACCACTGCGGTGCCTGCCGCAAAGTAATCCCTCCGCTTTGCGGCAGAGTCGGCGTCGGCAGTCGCGCCGTAATCATTCTCCGAACGCACTTCAACGGCAAAGATGGGCGCGCCTTCCACGAAACGCATACGATTTTCTGGGAGGTGGACAGTATATCCCACACGATATGTGCCGCTGCCCCTTGACGCGGCTGGTACAATGTTAAGTCCGGTTGCGCCGCGTATGGCGGCGTTTGGCTTCCCCTACATGCCCAAAGGGAGGGTTTTTCGTGCGTCTTTATTACGAAGTCGCGCTCCGCTCCTTTCGGCGATGGACCGCCTACCGTGCCGCGACGATCTCCGGCATCATTACCAACAGCTTCTTTGGCTGCATCCGCGCCTTCATTTTCATCGCCCTCTACCACGCGCGCGGCGAAGTCGCGGGATATGATCTGACCGACGCCGTCACCTTCGTTGCGCTCGGTCAGGGCATGCTGATGGTGCTCTATCTCTGGGGTTGGTGGGAAGTCGCCGACACGATCAAGACGGGCAGCGTCGTCAGCGACCTCTCCCGCCCGTACGATTACTACGCGTACTGGCTGGCGCGGGATATGGGGCGCGCCGTCTATCACGTGCTCTTTCGCGGCGTAACATCGTTCGTCGTGATTGCGCTGATCTTCGGGGCACGCCTCCCTGCGTCGGTCGGGCAGTGGCTGCTCTTCGCCCTCAGTCTCGTGCTCGCCGCCGTCACATCGTTTGCCTTCCGCTTCATCGTCAATATCAGCGCCTTCTGGCTCCTCGATGTGCGCGGCGTCGGCAGCGCGGCGGCCATCGCGGCGACGCTCTTCTCCGGCTTCGAGGTGCCGCTCGTCTATTTCCCCGGCTGGCTGCTGCTGGTCAGCAACCTCCTCCCCTTTCGCGGCATGATGCAGACACCGGCGGACCTCTTTCTCGGCCACCTGACCGGTAGCGGGGCGCTCGGGGCGCTCGCCCTGCAAATAATCTGGTGCGCGGCCCTCATCCTCGCCGGTCGGGCGATGGTCGTCGCGGCGACGCGCAAAGTCGTCGTGCAAGGAGGGTAACGATGGGCAATGAATTTTCTCTCTATCTTCGCTTCATCGCGGCGCGTATCCGGGGGCAGATGCAGTACCGCGCCTCGTTCATCCTCGACGTTATCAGCCGTTTTCTCGTCAATGGCCTCGAACTGGCCGGCATCTTCATTCTTTTCCACCAGTTCAGCACGCTCGGCGGCTGGGAAGTTGGGGAGATCGTTTTTCTCTATGCGCTCGTCACAATCTCCTTCGCGCTCCATGAGGTGATCGCGCAGAGTTTCGAGGATTTTTCGCTCACGGTGCGGCAGGGAGAATTCGATCGCATCCTACTCCGGCCCGTCACGCCAATCGTTCAGGTGCTCGCCTCGGACTTCCAACTGAAACGGCTCGGGCGCGCGCTCACCGGTGTGCTTGCGCTCGTCCTCGCGCTGATGCGGGTCCATCTCACATGGACGGCAGGGAAACTGCTCTATCTGCCGCTCGTCATTCTCAGCGGCGTCTTTCTCTTTGCCGCCATTGACCTGATCGGCGGCACGCTCTGCTTCTGGACCATCGAGCGGTCGGAGGTCATCAACGTCTTCACGTATGGCGGCGTCTTCATGTCCAGTTACCCCATCAGCATCTACCAGGCATGGATCCGCCGCACCTTCACCTTCCTGATCCCTATCGCCTTCGTCGCCTACTATCCGAGTCTGTACTTCCTTGATCGCACGGATCCGCTCGGATTGCCTCGCTTCGTCTCCTTCCTCACGCCGGCCGTGACGGTCGCCTTCTGCGCGATTGCGCTCCGGTTCTGGTCATGGGGCGTGCGGCACTACCAGAGCACGGGAAGTTGAACTGGGAAGTTCGGGGTTTGGCGTTCGAAGTTCGATGATTCAGTCCGACTTCGAACTCCGACCCCCGAACAAGGAAAGAGGATGGCATGGACGAATCGGTAATTGTCGCGGATCAGTTGGAGAAGACGTATCGGGTGCCGGTGCGAACGGGCGGGGCGCTCCGCTCGCTCGTCTCGCGCGGGACGCGGGCGGTCCACGCGGTGGACGGCATCTCGTTCACTATCGCGGCGGGGGAGATGGTCGGCTATGTGGGGCCGAATGGCGCGGGCAAGAGCACGACGATCAAGATGCTCACCGGCATCCTTGTGCCATCGGGTGGACAGGTACGTGTCGCGGGGCTTGATCCGACACAGCAACGGCGCACCCTCGCCGCGCGGATTGGCGTCGTCTTCGGGCAGCGGACGCAACTCTGGTGGGATTTGCCACTGATCGAGTCGCTTGAACTCTTGCGCTACGTCTATCGCGTGCCGGAAGCACGCTTCGCGGAGAATCTCGCGCTGTTCCGGGAGGTGCTCGGCCTCGATCCCTTTTTGCACACGCCTGTCCGACAACTCTCGCTCGGCCAGCGGATGCGCGGCGATCTCGCGGCGGCGCTCCTGCATGACCCGGCGATCCTCTATCTCGATGAGCCGACGATTGGCCTCGATGTCGTGGCAAAGGGGCGCATCCGTGAATTTCTGCTGGAAATCAACCGCGAGCGCGGCGTCACGGTGCTCCTGACGACGCACGATATGGCGGACATCGCGCATCTCTGCACCCGGATGATGATTATCGACCACGGCCATTTGCTGTACGATGGCAGCGTCGGGGCGATCCGTGACCGCTGCGGCACGGAGCGAACACTCGTCGTTGATTTGGAGACGGATGAACCAGAGGCGCTTACCGGCTTGCCTGCTGAAGAAATCCGGGCGGATGGCCTGCGCCGCTGGCTCCGCTTCCGCCGCGCCGAGGTGACGGCGGCGGAACTGATCGCCGCACTCTCCGCCCGCTATCGCATCCGCGATCTGACGATTGAGGAACCGGACATCGAAGAGATCGTGCGCCACATCTATCAGGAAGGACTGAGAACGAAGGACTGAGGGGAATACAATGCTTACGCAGTCCTTCGTTCTCAGTCATCGGCCCTCGGAGGTTTCATGCCCTATCCCACGCAACATCTCGCCGTGACGATTCCGTTAATCGCGGCGATGCCGCCCCGCTATCGCTTGCCGGTTTTCATCGGCGGCGTGCTGATTGACGTGGATCATGTTCTCGATGTCGCGCTGCACAAATCGGGGCGGGCGCGGACTCGCACCCTTATCCCCTTCCACGGCCTCGATGTGATCGCGGCAGTTGCGCTCATCGCGCTCTGGCGAAAAAGCCCGACGCTCGGCGCGGTCGTGCTCGGCATGACGCTTCACCACGCGATGGATTACGCGAGCGAGCGCGACTGGGTGAAGGTTTCGCTCCTCTGGCGCGCCAAACGCCGCTTCTACGCCCCGCGCGTGCGCCGTGGCTGGGAGAAACGGTCCCCACTTACCTGGCTTTGATCCCATGACTCCCGTATCGCACTCATGGGATAGGCGCGTTGGGTCGGAGCGCAACAAGCGGGATTGTTTCAGCCAATCGCTGGCAATTTTCCTCACTGCCCGAGAGCCGCTCTCCGATCAAAAAGCGCGCGAGCGTGCGCGCAGCAGCGGGATGTCGCTTCGTGTAGTCGGCGAATTCACGGGCCGCCTCGGCAACGGGCAGACGCACGGCTTTCGCATCGAAATGCTCGCGCCCGCTCTGAACCGTCACATCGGGCGTGCGCTCGATGTTGCGCAACCAGTCGGCCTTTTCGCCCCAGCCAGACGCGATAATATACACGCCTGTCTTCTGGTCGTGGCGCACGACTTCGAGCAC
>JAICJW010000107.1 GCA_025928215.1 Chloroflexia bacterium
AAAGGGGCCACCGACGTAGCCCCCTTCGTCCAGCGTGCCCGCCGCCAGCGTTACGGCGTCGTGACGAAATGGCTCTGACAGAGCTTCGCACTGTTGTTCGCGCCCGTCTGCTGCCCGTCCGCGCCGCCGGCGAAGTTGTTGTCCTTGCCGAACGCGCCGAACGAGCCGTGCATCTGCCCGCACGCGCCCGCTTCCGGGGGGGGATTGTAGTTGTCGCTCGCCGCCACCGCGCCCGCCGAGGCGAGCATGAGCGCGCCCGCTGCCAGGAATGCCACCATCTTCCGCTTCATCCGTCCACTCCTTCCCCCGTCACGCGGGGATTTGCCCGTGTCGCCCGCCCATCGGCGGGTTCACTCAGTCTAACGTGGCGTGCACGGAAAATGTGACGGTTAATTAAGTTTTTATCATAGTGTACATCAACATGGGTTCCGCATAGCGAGAGTGCCGAGTGGCTGCGCTATCCCGCCGCTTCCTGCTACAGGCCCAGTGTTACGGAAGCTGCTATGAGCCGCAATCTGTGAGGTTCTGCTGGAACGCGATGACCGCATTCGGTGGGTGGTTCGGCATCCTGAGCGATGTGGAAGTGCCGAGAAGAAGAAGAGTCGGCACTTCTTTTGGGTACGAAGCGTGTTCGTACGAGCAAATACGCGTTCATACGGGAGAGAAGGCCACCAAGTGCCGTGTCTCTTCCGGGAATCGGCACTTTCCGCGCGGCGGACCGGCTGAAACATTCGCCAGATTGCGGCTGGTGACACGTTCCGTAACACTGAGCCAGCCAGGCGAAACTCCGCTCCACCACCCACCGCCCCGGCTGGACCGCGAAGCCCTGCGCCTCCGGGTCGCGCCCGACGATCTCCAACTCCCAGCCGCCGTACCCCTCGCACCATCGCGCCAGCTTCTCGCTTGTATACGCGCCATCCGCCCAGATCTTCTTCAGGTGAGAGACGAGTGGGGCCAATCCGGCGAGCAGTCGCCAGCCGCCGACCGTGTCATGCGTGTCCGCAGGCGTGACCGAGATCGAGATCGGCAGCCCCAGCGTATCGACGAGGAGATGGCGCTTACGCCCTTTGACGCGCTTGTGGCCGTCGTAACCGCTGATCGAGGCCGATTCCTCGACCGTCTTGACGCTCTGCGCGTCCATGATCGCCGCCGGGGGCCGGGGGGTATTCCCTGCCCACGCGCACCCGCTCCGCCCGGCGGAGGGCGGCGAGGATACCACTCCACAGTCCGTCGAGACGGAAACGGCGGAAATAGTAATAGACGGCTTGCCAGGGCGGGAAGTCACAGGGGAGATAGCGCCAGGGACAGCCGGTGCGGAGCAGAGAGAAGATGGCGTCGAAGACCCTGCGCAACGAGTGGCGACGCTGGCGCAGGGCCGTGGCGAGCGGCAACGGGCGGGGAGAGGATCGGCTACTTACCGGCAGCGAGAATTGCCGGCGACGGTAACTGGACCTAGGCGGGGGCGCGATCACCTCCCACGCGCGAACGAAGCGGGCGACGGACTACCGGGCAGCGATCTTCACCGCCGCCCTCGTGTGCTGACTCGATTCGTCGGACATGCCCTAACGCGGGCGTGCCGCTCCCGCGCCGCCCATGACCGCGAGCATCTCGCCGGTGATGAAGGAGGCCTCATCGGAGGCGAGGAAGAGTGCGGCATTCGCGATGTCCCTTGGCTCGCACATCCGCCCGAGCAGCAACTGCGAATTCGCCTCCGCCTCGTTGACCCGCCACTCGGGCAGCGGATTGACGTCGCTCTCCGTGTTGATCATGCTCGGGGCGATGCAGTTCACCCGGATCTTGTGCCGGGCCAGCTCCACCGCGAGGATCTGGGAGAACATCGTCACGCCCGCTTTCGACGCGCAGTAATGCGACGCCGTGATACGCCCCCCGCGCGCGGCCCCCGATGAGATCGTGATGATATTCCCGCCCGTCCCCTGGGCGATCAGACGGCGCGCCGCCTCGCGGCAGACGAGGAAGGTGCCCTTCAGATTGGTGTCGATGACGCGGTCCCACTCCTCCTCCTCCATCTCAACCACGAAACGGTTGGGGTAGATGCCGGCATTGCTCACGGCGATATCGAGCCGCCCGGCGCGCGCCTGCAGCGCATCGAACATCGCCGCCACCTGCGCCGCGTCGCGGACGTCACCGGGCTGGCCTACGATCCGGTCGCCGAAGTCTGCCGCGAGTTGGCCCACCGCCTGCTCGAGTTGCTGGGGTCGAAAGTCGCTGATGAGGACGACGGCTCCCTCCTCGAGGAAGCGCCGCGCGATCCCCAACCCGATCCCTGCCGCACCGCCGGTGACCAGAACCGCCTTACCGTCATACCGCATCGGAGACACTCCTTTTCCCGATCGGCCACCGGGCATCGGCGGCCACACGTCCCGCAGGCCGGTATCGCGCATGATGGCGCGCTGTTTCAGACAAGATCGCCGAGCATTTCCGGCGCGAGCGCCCCACTCTCCTCGACCTTCGCGCCCGGGAGTGTCTGCGCCCCGAGCTCGGCGCTGATCAGGTCACAGACGCTCGCGAGGACACGGACCGCATGCGCTCGCTTCTCCGGCGTGAACCGGTCGTTCGGCCCGGAAACGCACATCGAAGCGGTGACGCGGTCATCCCGGTTGTAGATCGGCACCGAGACTGCGGACGCGAACGCCTGGACATCCTCATTGCTGAAGGCGAAACCGCGCTCGCGGATCTCCGCGAGATGCCGCTTCAGGATGGTGATGTCCGTGATCGTGTGCTTCGTGTACGCCGGGAGCCCGTGCTTCGCCACCGCGGCGTCGACGAATCCGTCCGTCTGGAACGCGAGGATCGCTTTCGTTGCGGCGCCCGCGTGCAGGAGGTAGCGGTGACCTACGCGCACGGACAAATCCATCAGGCCGAACCCCTCGCGCTGGGCGATACAGACCGCTTCCAGGCCATCCAAGACGAAGATCACCGAGTTCTCGCCGCAGGCGTCACGCACCTCGTTGAGATGCACAATTGCGAGCTGCAGCAGATCGTTCTGCCCGAGGATTTTGCGACCCACCTCGATGAACTTCAGCCCCAGTTGATAGCGCTCGCCAATCTGATGCACATAGCCGTACTCCTCCAAAGTTTTCAGCACCCGGAAGACCTGGTTCTTTGTGAGTTCGAGCCGGCGTGATAACTCGCTGATGCCGACGGGTTCCTGCGAACGGGCCATCTCGTCAATCACGTCGAGGGCTTTCCCGAGCGTACCGATCATCTATCCCATGCCCATATTATTCCCATGTACGGCCCTGCACCGCACTCCCGAAACGCCGAAGACAGATATAGCACAGCGTTCTATCTGCTGTATACTATCCGGCAGTCGCGGTATCCATCCCGTCGTTGGCGTGTGATCTCTGTGAGGAATGTCTCTCGCCGCCCTTCCCAACTCCGTTCCCGCTCGGTATGATGCGAGAATAGCACAGCGTTCTATCGTCCGTCGTTCGACCTCCGGTTCGACAGCAGTGTCCGACGCGGGCGCGCGATTTTTGGATACGAAAGGGGCACACATGGCGGGGACTGTCTTCGGTGCCATCGCGCCGCATGGCCACCTTGCCGTGCCGGAAGCGTGTGTTGGCAAGGATGTCGGGATCGCGGACGCGACGCAGGCGGCGATGGCGGAACTCGGGCGCCGATTCGAGGCGGCACGCCCGGATGTTACCGTCCTCTTCACACCCCACAATGTCCACGCGGAGGGCGCGTTCGCGGTGATCACTGCGGGCAAGCTGGCGGGCTCGCTCGCCAACTGGACAACGGAGCAGGTTCAGCTCCAGTGTCCGGTTGAGCGCGATTTCGCGCAACGCACGCTCGCCTCCCTTCGTTCGGCGGGGCTGCCCGCGATCGGCATCAGTTACGGCGGCAACGACGCGGCCCGGGCAACCGCACCGATGGATTGGGGGACGCTCATCCCGCTCTGGTTTATGGGCGGGCGCACCGATCCCCAGGTGCCGGTGGTCATTGTCACCCCGGCACGTGACCTCCCCCTGGCGCAGCATGTCGAGGCAGGGTCGGCAATTGCGCGGGCGGCGGATGCGTCCGGTAAGCGTGTGGCAATCATCGCCAGTTCGGATCACGGCCATGCACACCTGGAGTCAGGCCCGTACGGGTATGACCCCGCCGCCGCGGAGTATGACGCACGCATCGTCTCACTCGTGAAAGAGAACCGGCTTTCCGGCCTGCTGGAAATCGACCCCGCCCTTGTCGCGCGCGCCTCGGCGGATAGCTACTGGCAGATGGCGATGTTGCACGGGGCGCTTGGTGACGGTTGGGAGGGGACGCTGCTCTCGTATGAGGTACCGACCTATTTCGGGATGCTGTGCGCCGCGTATGCGCACCCCTGAACGAACGCCGGATTTTCGGAGGATACGGGAGAGGTAGTGGAGGAGTGAGGCAGATGGTCGCGACGGCACCGATTGCACCGACGAAAGAGGAGATCTATCGGCGGCTCGACACCGTGGCGGGGCTGGCCGCTGCGCAGGGGATTGACAGCCTGGTGGCGCTCGAACCCGCACACATCTTCTATCTCTCCGGGTTCCGCACGACGCTGTATACGCGGTTCATGGGTGTGGCGCTGCGGACATCGGCCCCGCACGAGGCGATGCTGATCGCGACCGCCGTCGATCGCACACTGGCGTTCCAGCCGGTCTGGTTCCCCTCGCTCCTGGACCGCACGGAAATCTATCACCGCGGCGCGCCGGCCTCGTCGGGGCTCATCAGCGAACCCGGCCCGCTCCTTGCCCAGGTGCTCCAGACCGGGGATACCGTTGGCATCGATCTCCACGGCGCGAGCTACGGCAATGTGGAGATCGTCCTCGATAGTCAGCCGGACTTGCACTTGCGCGATGCGACCGACATTCTGCACGCGGCGCGCAGCGTCAAGACGGACGTCGAGATCGCGGCGATGCGGCGCGCGAACGCAATCGCGGTGGAGGTCCTTGGGCAGGTACCAAATCTGTTGCATGACGGCATCACCGAAGCGGAGTTGGCTGCGGCGCTAGACGGCGCGGCACGGCTGGCGGGCTCGGACGGCTTCGCATACCCGACCCTGATCGGGTTCGGCCCCAAGTCGCTCGCCGCGCACGCGCCGCCGACGGCGCGTGCCCTTGAACGGGACGAGATCGTCACGATCGCCTTCGGCCCGATGGCGGATGGCTACTGCGCGGACATCGTCCGCACTTTCTTCTACGGTACGCCGCCGGAGCAGGCGGTACGGAGCGGGAAGCGCGGGGTGGCGATTCAGGCTGCCGCGCTCGAAAAGATCCGCGCCGGCGCGCCGATCAGCGATCTTGTCGCGGCAGCGGGCGCGGTGATCACCGGGTTCTATCCCGATGTCGTGCAGGCGCGCGGCGCGGGGCACAGCCTCGGGCTGACGGTGCACGAGGAACCGTCCCTGCTCGCGAGCAACCACGCGCCGCTGGAGACGAACATGGTGCTCGCGATCGAGCCGGGCGCCCCCGCTCACGCGATGCAGGGCATCGGCCTCTACCGGCATTGCGACGTTATCCGGGTGACGGACGAGGGGTACGAACTGCTGACGCCGATGGATCGTGGCCTGATCGTCGTGTCCGGAAAGGAGGCGGCCCATTGATGGCAGTGCTGACAGGTCTCCGTATCCCGTTCGGTCCCCCGCGAGAGGAGAGTAGCGATGACTGACCACCAGATCATGAGCCGACGCCGTTTCCTCACTGCCAGTGCCGCGACCGCAGGCGTGATGATCCTCGCGGCCTGCGGCGGCCAGGAGCCGACACCGCAGGCGTCACAGGCAACGGGTAACACAAGCGCCGCCCCGACGGCGGCACCGCCCACAGCTGCCGCCGCGACGAGTGCGCCGGCAATCACGGCTGCAAGCGCGAGCACGACATCGTCGTCCGCCGCCGCTCCCACGGCAACGGGAGCCGCCGCCGCAACGAACATTAAAAAGGGCGGCACGATCAAGGTCGCGATGATCGGCGAGCCGCCGTCGGTCGCGGACGCCATGTTCACGACGACCACGGTGACGTCGGATATCACGCGCCAGATCTATGAGGGGCTTTTCACGAAAGACGCCAAGTTCGGGGCGAAGCCGATGCTCGTGGATAGCTACACACTCAGCCCCGATGGCCTCCACTACGAGTTCATGCTGCGCAAGGGGATCAAGTTCCACAATGGCAAGGATTTCACATCGGCCGATGTCATCGCCTCGCTGAAGCGTTGGGCGTTAATGACCGGGCGCGGCCAGATAATCTTCGCGCGACTGGCCGATGCCGGCGTGCAGGCGAAAGCCCCCCTGACGGTGACGATGGACTTCAAACAGCCGACCGGGGTGCTCCTGAGCTTCCTCTCCGAAGTTGAAGCCTTCGTCATGCCGGAGGAGGTGGCGACGGCCGTCGGCAAGAACAAGATTAGCGACGATAAGATCATCGGTACCGGCCCGTTCATGTTCAAAGAACATCAGGTCGACAAGATCATCCGGCTTGTCCGCTACGATGGCTACCAGCCGCGCAGCGAAACGCCGGATGGATGGTCGGGGCGGAAGGTGGCATACATCGACGAGTTGCAGGTCCTGCCCGTCTCCGATGTCACGGTGGCGAGCAACGGCGTCACGACCGGCGAATATCAGTACGCGCCGACCGTCGATAACAACCAGTACCGCACATTCCAGAACACGCCGAATGTCAAGGCGCTCGTCCTCAAGCCGGGAGGCTGGCTCGCCGTCAACTACAACAAGAAGCAGGGCATCTTCACCGATAAGCGCATCCGACAGGCGGTCGGACTCTGCTTCGATTGCCAGGAGGCGCTGATTGCCGCGTATGGCCAGAAGGAACTGACACGGCTCGACCCGGGGATCGCCGCCCCGGAGACGATCTGGAATAGCCAGGCCGGGAGTAACATCTACAACCACAAAGATCCGGAGGCGGCGAAAGCCCTCCTCAAGGACGCGGGATACAATGGACAAACGGCGCGCTGGTTGACGACCAAGGATTATCCCTACCACTACAATACGGCCGCCTACATCAAGCAGCAGATGGAAGCGATCGGGATGAAGGTCCAACTCGATGTCTACGATTGGGCCACCGTCGTCCAGCAGCGGGCGAAGCCAGAAGTCTGGGACATGATTATCGTCGGATTGTCCGGAGCGACCCATCCGGCACAGCAACTGATCAACGACAAGACCTGGCCAGGGTTCTGGGACAACGCCGATAAGGACCAGTTGGTCGCCCAGATGGTGATGGAATCCGACCCGCAGAAGCTGAAGCAAACCATCGATGCGTATCAGGCGCTGGTCTACGCGGAGCAGCCACTCACGAAGATCGGCGACAGTTTCAGCTTGTCGCTCATCCGCGATGAGGTCCAGGGCTTTACCAATGTCCTCGGCTGGTTCTTCTGGAATACGGGCCTGAGCTCGTAACCATACCTGCCTGCCGGCCCTCGTTGCGTCGCGGGGCCACGATCCGACCGGAGGGACCATGTTCGCGTACACCGTCCGTCGCGTCCTCCTCGCCATCCCAGTCATGCTCATCGTCGCGACGGGCGTGTTCCTGCTGCTGCACTTCGCGCCGGGCGATCCGGCGGGCGTAATCCTCGGCTCCGATGCCTCAGAGCAGCAGCGGCTGGACCTCCGGCACCAACTGGGGTTGGACGCCCCGGTGCCGGTGCAGTATGTCCGCTGGCTCGGCGGCGCCCTGCGCGGTGACCTCGGGACGTCAATCTTCCTGGACGAACCCGTCACGAAGGCGCTCTTCGAGCGTGCCCAGCCGACAGTCCTGCTCGGCGTATTGTCCCTCGTGGTCGCGCTCTTCCTCGGCATACCGATGGGGATGTTCGCCGCCTACCGACGGGGATCGTGGCTCGATCTGGGCACCATGGGCGCGGCGGTCGTCGGCATGGCGACCCCGACCTTCGTTCTCGGACTCCTGCTGATCTTCGTCTTCGCGGTCAAGTTGCGCTGGCTGCCGGTAGCGGGATACCAGCCGCTCTCGACCGGTGTGTGGTCGTCGCTGCGCTACCTGATCCTGCCGGCGATCACGCTCGGGGCTGCGCAGTCCGCATTTCTCGCCCGGATGACGCGCTCGATGATGCTCGAGGTGCTGAATCAGGACTACATCCGCACCGCGCGGGCGAAAGGTCTCGTCGAACGATCCGTGCTCTTAAGGCACGCGCTGCGCAATGCGTTCACCCCCCTGCTGACGATCATCGGGCTGATGTTCGCCGCATTGCTCGGCGGGACGGTCGTGACCGAGACGATCTTCAACATCCCGGGCATGGGGCGTTTATTGATCCAGGCGGTCAGTCGGCGCGATTTCCCGCTTGTGCAGGGTGCGGTGCTGATCATCGCGGCAATTTATGTGCTGATCACCCTCCTCATCGATCTACTCTATGGCTTCATCGACCCACGCGTGCAGCGCACATGACGATGGATCGGTCGTCCCATGACCAAAAAGCGGCGGAGTTGAGGGAGCTGAGAAAGGCAATGAGGATATGAGTGGGCGATACGCGCTGAAGGGAGAAGAAGCGGCAACGAGTTTGTCCGGAGATGCGGGGACGATCGTCGCCATGCGCCCCCGCCCCCGCTCCTGGTCGACGCTGCGGAAGCACAAGGGCATCCTCGCGGGCGGGAGTATCCTCGCCGTTCTGGTCGCGGCCGCGCTCCTCGCACCCCTCATCGTCACCAACGATCCGCGGCTTATTTCCGCCTATACACACCTGCGCGCGCCGAATGCATACTACTTTTTCGGCACGGATAGCCAGGGTCGCGACGTCTATAGCCGCGTGATCTACGGCGCGCGCCTCTCGCTCTTCGTCGGCTGCTTCACGTCGGTGACGACGCTCATCTTCGGCACGCTGATCGGGATGGTGACGAGCTACTACCGCCGTGCGGACGCGATTATCATGCGGGTGATCGACGGGATGATGGCCTTCCCGGGGATTATCCTCGCGATCGGCATCATGGCCGTACGCGGGCCGAGCGTGGCGAATGTCATCGTTGCGCTGACGATCGTCGGCACCCCGCGCGTCGTCCGTTTGGTGCGCTCGCTGGTGCTCGGATTGCGAGAAATACCCTTCGTGGAGGCGGCGGTCGCCAGCGGCAATCCCGACGTGCGAATCATGTGGCGGCACATCCTGCCGAACATCCTCGCGCCGCTGATCGTCCAGGCGAGTATCACGTTCGCCGATGCGATCCTCGCGGAGGCGACGCTCTCGTTCCTCGGCGCCGGCGCCCCGCCGGAGATTCCCTCGTGGGGGAGTATGCTTGCCGACTCGAAGAACCTCTTGCAGCAGGCGCCCTGGACGATGTTCTTCCCGGGCGCGGCACTTGCCCTGGCGATCTTCGGCCTCAACCTGCTCGGCGACGGCCTGCGAGACCTCCTCGATCCGCGCCTCCGCGAACGCTAGCGATAGAGGGAGACAGCATGCCCATAACACAGGATGATCTGCGCGCTGCTGTCCCCGAATTGGATGGCACGCTCCGCGTTCGCGGTCTTCACGCATCGGCCGAGATCGTTCGGGACGCTATCGGTGTGCCGCACGCGCGGGCCCAATCTGTGCATGATGCATTCTTCGCGCAAGGCTTTGTGCATGCGCAAGATCGCTTGTGGCAAATGGAGGCTGGCAGACGGGGTGCATACGGTCGCTGGTCGGAGTATGTCGGGCGGAGCGGCATCCCGCAAGATCGGGTGATGCGACGACTACGACTCCGCGAGAGCGCACAGGCGGACTATGCATCATTCAATGACGAAACACGCGCGATGCTCGATGCCTATGCGCGGGGCGTCAATGCGTTCATCGAGAGCACACCGGCGGTGCCCGTCGAATATCGCATCGTCGGCGGCGCTCCGGAACCGTGGCGCCCGGTGGATTCATGCGCCGTCTACAAATTCCGGCACGTGATGATGGGGAGTTGGAGCCAGAAGATCGCGCGGGCACACCAACTCCGCACAATCGGCGCGGATGCACTGATGAAGCTGCGTGCGGGAACCGAGGCACCGACCCCGATCATCACCACTGCCGATCTCGACTATCGCAGCACGGATGATCACGGCGCGGCGCAGGTCCTGAACGATGCGGAACTCGCCGGACTGGCCGAACTCTGGGCCGGTGACGCCGGGAGCAACAACTGGGTCGTGCACGGCAGCCGCACGGCGTCCGGTGTGCCACTGCTTGCGGGCGATCCCCACCGGCAACTCGATGTCCCCAACGTCTACTACCAGAATCATCTCACCTGCCCGGATTGGGACGTGATCGGCTTTTCGTTCCCCGGTGTCCCAGGGTTTCCGCACTTCGGCCACAACGCCCGCGTCGCCTGGGGCATCACGCACGTCGGCGCGGATGCGCAGGATCTCTATGTCGAGCGATTCGCGCCGGGAGACCCGACGCGCTACGCGTACCAGGGGGAGTGGCGCGCCGCGGAGTGCACCGAGGAAACGATTCTCGTGCGCGAGGCGGATCCTGTCACAGTATCCGTGACGGTCACGCAGCACGGCCCGGTGATCGTGGGCGATCCCGCGAAAGGATATGCGGTCGCGATTCGCGCGCTACCATTGGCGCAACCGGATGACACACTCGGGACGATCCTCCCCAGCATGCGCGCGCGATCCGTCGCGGAACTGGATGAGGCAATGCGTGGGTGGGGAGACCCATGCAACAACCTCGTCATGGCGGACGTTGACGGGGGCATTGGCTACCTCACGCGCGGGCGACTGCCGATTCGCAGCCAGGCGAATGCGTGGCTGGCGGTGCCGGGCTGGAATGGCGCGCACGAGTGGGAAGGCGAGATCCCATTCGAGGAGTTACCGCGATCGCGGAATCCTGCGGCGGGATATATCGTCAGTGCCAATAACCGCATCGTCCGTGACGATTATCCGTACTACATCGCGCTGGACTACGCGCCGGGCTATCGCGCCGAGCGCATCAATGCGCGGTTGGCTGCGTTGCCGCACGCCACCGCTGCGGACATGGCCGCGGTCCACGCGGACAAACGTTCGCTCCCGAGTCGCGTCTACCTCCGGATGCTGCAAACCCTCGTACCAAGGGATGCGCGATCCGCGGATGCGAAAGAGCGGCTACTGGCGTGGGACGGGATCATGAGCCCCGATGCGGTTGCACCCGCGATCTTTGCCGCGTGGCGCGAGCAGATACTCGGGCTCGTCCTCGCTGGCCCGGTGCTGGCACCGCTCTTTCAGGGCGGCGGTTCCCCACGGCCCGGGCAACGGCAGGGGATGCTGACGCCGCGCGTGCGGCAATCTTTCCTCATGCTCATGGAGCACAACGATACTTCCCTGTTGGCGCCGGGTGAAACGTGGTTATCACTGCTGGCGGAGGCGCTCACCCGCGCGATGGCGTGGCTCGAAGAACAGCTTGGGCCCGACGTGAACGAATGGCGCTGGGACTGCATCCATCGGACCAGATCGACGCACAATCTGTCCGCCGTGTTTCCCGAACTCGCATCGCTGCTCGATCCGCCATCGGTCGGCGTCGGCGGGGACGCGGACACGCCACAGGCAGGTGGCTATGGTGGCATCGAGAACAACAGCTTCCGCGTGATGGGAACGTCGGTCGCACGGTATGTCTTCGATCTCGCCGATTGGGACCGGAGCGGCTGGATTGTCCCGCTCGGCACTTCGGGGCATCCCGGGAGCCCGCATTATGCCGACCAGCGCATTGCCTGGAGCGAGCAGCGCCTTGAGCCGATGTGCTATTCGGCCGGTGCAGTCGACCGATGCGCACAATCGCGGCAATTCCTCGAGCCCGGATGATGCGGCGTTTTTGCCGCTCGCGGACGGTCGCCCATACGCGGGAGGATGACGACGAGGGATAGATCACGAGCGCATACGCTTGTCGTCTCACAAAAGTGCCGGGCGCGGAACTGAAAGGACAACCCCTCTGCGGCATGAGGTTCGAGCGCCGTG
>JAICJW010000303.1 GCA_025928215.1 Chloroflexia bacterium
ACGATCCGCGACCCCGCGACGACGTACATAGATGATACCGTCGTTATCGCCACCGATACCATCATCGAGCCGGGCTGCGTGCTGCGGAGCGCGACGACGATTGGTACCGGCTGTGTCATCGGCCCATACACGATGATGGAGGGGGCGGTGATCGGTGATCGCTGCCGTGTCATCGCATCCGCTTTGGAGCATGCAACGATGGAGGCAGAGACGGATTGCGGGCCGTTCAGCCATCTCCGCAGCGGTGCGGTGATCCGTGAGGGCGCGCATATCGGCAATTTTGCGGAGGTGAAGCAGTCCGTGATCGGGCCGCATACTGCCGTCGGCCACTTCTCATATCTCGGGGATGCGGCGATCGGCGCGCATGTCAATATCGCGGCCGGCACGATCACCGCGAACTACGACGGCACACCGGTGAAGAAGCAGACGGCAATTGGCGACGGTGCATTCATCGGCTGCGGCACGATCCTCCGCGCGCCGGTCCGCGTTGGCGAGCAAAGTGCGACGGGCGCGGGTGCGGTCGTCACGCACGATGTACCGGATGGCATCCTGGTTACGGGCGTCCCTGCCCGGCCGATGCGTCCAGCGGGCAATCTCCCCGCGCGAGGGGCTAAGGAGTAGTAATGGAAGGACGGCTCCAGGTCTTCTCCGCCGGCGCGAACCGGCCGCTCGCCGAAGCGATTGTCAACGACCTCGGTATCCCGCTCGGTCGCGCGCTCGTCGGGGCGTTTCGCAATGGCGAGACACGCGTGCGGATCGAGGAAAATGTGCGCGGGTCGGACGTGTTTATCGTCCAGCCGATGTGCTCGCCGGTCAATCAGCACCTGATGGACTTGCTCATTATGATAGATGCGGTGCGCCGCTCCTCCGCCGGGCGCATCACGGCCGTGATTCCTTACTACGCATACGCGAAACAGGAAAAGAAGACCGTCGGGCGCGAGCCAATTTCGGCGAAACTGGTCGCCAATCTGCTCGTCACGGCGGGTGTGGATCGCGTGCTGACGGTGGACTTGCACGCCCCCGCGATCGAGGGCTTCTTCGATATTCCGGTGGATCATCTGCGCGCCGCGCCGATCCTCGCGAACTACATTAAGCGCGAGGGATTTCAGTCCCTCGTCGTCGTCAGCCCGGATGCGGGCGGCGTCGCGCGGGCGGATGATTTCCGCAGCCGGATCGGCGGCGGCCTGGCAATTTTTTCGAAAATGCGTCACACGCCGGATACCGCCGCGATGCTCGACATGGTCGGGGAAGTCTCCGGCAAGACGGCGATCATCATAGACGACATGATCTCGACGGGGGGCACATTGATCGAGGCGGCGGCGCAGTTGCGGGAGCGCGGTGCGTCGGCGGTCTTTGCGGCGGCGGTGCATGGTGTCTTTGCCGACGGCGCACTCAGCCAGATTGCCGAATCGCACATTGAGCGTCTGTGGGTGACGGATACGCTACTGATTGATCGCGATGTCGCGACTGGAGCGCGGATCGCCGTGCTCTCCGTCGCGCCGCTCCTCGCGCAGGCGATCCAGCGTATTCACAAAGACCTCTCGGTCAGTAGCCTCTTCGACTAATGGCAGGTATACCGGCATGAGTAGCGGGGACTGGATACGTCTGGCGGTGGCGCTCGTTGCAATCGGCGTCATCGCCTTCGCGACTGCTGTGCTGATCGGGTTCGCCGCGTCGTCACACACGCGCATCACCGAACTGGCGACGCATGGCAGCGGGCGCGCGCGTACGGTGGAAGACCTGCTCGACCGCTCCCACACCCTTCAGGCAACGATGATCTTTCTCGATACGGCGGCGGTCGCGGTGGCGAGTGCGTTGGTGACGAGTGTCGCGGTGAGCCATTTCCCGCCGTGGGGCATTGTGCTGACGGTCATTCTCGCGATTGTTCTCATGCTCGTGCTCGGGCGGGCGGTGCCGCGCTCGCTCGCGCTCCGCCTACCGGACGAGGCGGCGCTCGCCTGCGCGCGCATCGCGCGGATCGCCGTCATTTTCCTCGCGCCGATCACCGCAGTCATCAATGGCATCGCGACGCTCATCATCAGCCTGCTCCGCGTCCCGGCCCCGGCGCACAATACGGCGCTGGCGACGGAAGAAGAATTGATTCAACTGGTGCGTGAAGAGGCGGGAGACAACCGGATCGAGGAAGAGGAACTGGCCTTCGTCAACAGCATTTTCCGCTTCACGGATACGACCGTGCGCGATGTGATGGCGCCGCGTGTGGACATGATCGGTGTGCCCCGTCAGGCGACCGTCCGCGCGGCGGTGGATGCCGCGCTGGAAGCCGGGCATTCCCGCCTGCCCGTCTTCGATGGCAGTCTGGATCGCATCGTCGGCGTCGTCTATGCCAAGGATTTGCTGCGCTTCGTCGGGCGCGCGAATGCCAACGCGCCGATTGTCGCGGTGATGCGCCCGCCCCTTTTCGTCCCGGAAGGGAAGGGCGTGCCGGACCTGTTGCGGGAATTGCAGGCCCGCCGCGTCCACATGGCGATCGTCATTGACGAGTACGGCGGCACTGCCGGGTTAGTGACGATTGAGGACATCCTCGAAGAAATTGTCGGTGAGATTCAGGATGAATACGACACCGAGCCGCCGCTCGTCGAGACGCTCCCGGATGGTGCGTATATCGTCAACGCACGCATGGAGGTCGGCGACTTCGAGCAACTGATGGATGTCCATTGGGCGGACAACGAGCAGGAGCGCGAGCCATTGGCAGGGTTGATTTTCGACCGGTTCGGTCGCATCCCGGAGGTTGGGGATGAACTCTGGATCGAGGGAGTGAAGTTCACCGTGCTCGAAATCGAGAATCAACGCCTCGCCAAAGTGCGCGTTGAACGCGAGGCGGAGGTGGCACCTGACGCTCCCGCACGCGATGCCGTGATGACTGAACCATTGCCTCCACAATCATAGGTTGCATATGAGTATGCGGATCGGCTCGTGGACGGTTTATCGCTATGACACGGTGGACTCGACGCAGCGCGTGGCGGCAGATCTGCTCGCCGCCGGTGCCGCGCACCGTACGGCGGTTATCGCGAATCGCCAAACCGCCGGTTATGGGCGCAAGGGGGATCCGTGGCATGACGCCCCCGGTACATCGCTCCTGGCGACGCTGATCCTGAAATCGGCGGAGCCACGCCATCTCCCGCAGGTGGCGATGATCGCCGCGCTCGCCGTCGTTGACGCGATCGCAGAGGTGGGGGGAGCGTGCGCCGGTATCAAATGGCCAAATGACGTTCTGCTCAATGACCGGAAGGTTGCGGGTATCCTCGGTGACGCGACCTGGCGCGGGATTCACCTCGATGCGATTCGCCTCGGTATCGGCATCAACGTCGCCGGAGATCGCGCGTTCTATGCGCGCCAGTCGCTTCCCGATGCGACGAGTATTTCCGCTGAGATCGGTTGCGTCGTGGATCGTAATGACGTGCTCATCGCCGTCCTCGATCACGTTGCGGCCCGTCAGGACCTGCTCGACGGTGGCGGGGTTGAGGAAATCATTGCCGCATGGCGGCACGCGCTGCTGACGGTTGGTCGAGGCGTGGTGGTGACGCGCCACGATGGCCGGGAGGTTCGCGGAGTCGCCGAACAGGTCACGAATGATGGCGACATAATCGTTGTGACGGAGAGCACAACGCGTGTGCAACTGACGGCGACGGAGACGCGCTCGCTCCGGCACAGTGGCCACGATGCTGCTACGCTTGAGGAAGCAGAACGACAGTAACGTGAGACAATGGGTGGAAGGTTGGCCTATCCTGCTAGAAGCGCGGGCGGTATGATGCCCGCCGCCACCGAACGAAAGGACTGCCCAGATGCAGCAAACACCGGGAAGCGTCCTGCTCAGTGTGTGCCGGACGCCGTTCGGGAAACTCGGCGGCGCACTCGCCGGTTTCACCGCCGTGGATCTCGGCGCAATCGTCATTCGCGAGGCGATCAACCGTGCCGCTATCTCCGGCGCGGATGTACAACACGTGATTATGGGCATGGTCGTGCAGGCCGGGGCAGGGCAGATCCCATCCCGGCAGGCGACCTTCAAGGCGGGCCTCAGCCGCGAGGTGACGAGTGACACGATCAACCGCGTCTGTGCGAGTGGCATGCGCGCGATTACCGTCGCGGACGCCTTGATCCGGGCAGGCGAGTATGACGTGATCGTTGCGGGTGGCATGGAGAGTATGTCGAATGCCCCGTATCTGCTGCCGAACGCGCGCTTCGGATACCGAATGGGGAATGGCGTGCTGCTCGACGCGATGCAATACGATGGCTTGCGCTGCGGCGTCGGCGATGTGGTGATGGGGCAGTACGGAGATGAGGTCGCCGCCGAGGAGAATGTCTCACGCAAGGAGCAGGATGCCTTCGCGCTCCGGTCACACCGGCGGGCGGTCGCGGCGACGGATAAGGGGTTGTTTGCGGAGGAGATCGTGCCGGTCGAAATCACCGACCGCAAAGGGATGATCGTCCGCGTCTCGCGCGATGAAGCACCCCGCCCCGACACATCGGCGGCGGCACTCGCGAAACTGAAACCGGCGTTTCACCCTTCCGGCACCGTGACCGCCGGGAACGCGCCGGGTGTCAATGATGGCGCGGCGGCAGTCGTCGTCGCGTCGTCGGCGTGGGCGGCGGCGCACGGGCTGACACCCCTTGCCCGCATCGTGACGAGCGCGACCGCCGCGTGGGACGTGCCGTATCTCGCGTACAGCCCAGCGATGGCCGCGAGTAAGGCGCTGGAGCGCGCCGATCTCTCCATAGACGATGTTGACATTGTGGAGATCAACGAGGCGTTCGCGAGTGTCCCGATTATCAGCGGCCGTCGGTTGGGCGTAGATTCGGAGCGGTTGAACGTCAACGGCGGTGCGATCGCGCTCGGCCATCCAATTGGCGCGTCCGGCGCGCGATTAGTGGGCACGCTCGCGTTGCAATTGCGGCGCTCAGGAGGGGGGCTAGGGTTGGCGGCGATCTGTTCCGGTGGCGCGCAAGGCGATGCGATCATCCTCGAGGTGCGGCAATGAGCGAGCGAGCGATGCATGGGGCGGTCTATCCCTACCGGGATGTCTGGCCGACAATCGCCGAGAGCGCGTATATCGCGCCGGGCGCCGTCATCATCGGCGATGTGACGATTGGGGAGGAGTGCGTCATCCTCTCCGGCGCCGTGCTGCGCGGCGATAACACCTCAGTGGTCGTCGAGCGGGGCGCGAATGTGCAGGAGAATGCGACGGTGCATGTTGATCCCGACGCGCCGGCCCGGATCGGCGAATACTGTGTGATCGGGCATAACGCGATCGTCCACGGCAGCACCATCGGCCCCTCATCACTCGTTGGCATGCATGCGACGGTGCTCAATCACAGCGAGATTGGCGCTGGCAGTATCATTGGCGCAGGGGCGCTCATCCCGGAGGGGGCAATCGTGCCGCCGCAAACGATGATGCTCGGTGTGCCGGCGAAACCCCGGCGCGACGTGAGCGATGAGGAGGCCGCCGGCATCCGCCGGAGCGCGGAAGGGTACGTCCGCCTTTCACGTGACTATCTCGCCAGCGGTATGGGCCGCGTGAGCGATGTGTTGCGCGCCGCACAGCGCCACGCTTCCGGTGATGGCGGGAATTGAGAAACTCGCCTCGCTATCGCAGGCTACAGCCCGCCATCACCACTATCTTCCTTCGCCGG
>JAICJW010000070.1 GCA_025928215.1 Chloroflexia bacterium
CTCGACGCCGTACATCAGTGGATGGCGGAGTTGCCCGGCGGCGTCGCGCCGCCGCCGATCCCCGCGACCGGTGTGCAGCCGGATGCACGCGTCAAATTGTATACGAAGGATACTGGCCAGGCGCATCTCTGCCTCGGGGTGCCAAGTCTGCCGATTGGCCACCCGGACGAGGCGGCGCTGAACGTCCTCAGCACCGTGCTGGGCGGCACGATGTCGTCCCGGCTCTTCATCGAGGTGCGGGAGAAGCAGGGCCTCTGCTACTACGTTGGATCGTCACCCGATCCCTACACGGACACGGGGTTGTACGTCGCGCGCGGTGGCATGGACCTCAACCGGATAGATCAGGCGCTCGTCTCGATCCGCAAAGAGATGCTCGGCATGGCCGATGCGCCGATTACGGATGAAGAACTGGGTATGGGTAAGGAAGGGCTGAAGGGGCGTATCCTGCTCGCGATGGAAGGCTCGGCAGGCGTGGCGATGGATGTCATCCGGCAGGAACTGCTGCGCGGTCGCGTGCGGACGCCGGACGAACGCCGCGCCGAGGTGGACGCCGTGACGAAGGAAGATGTCTTCCGTGTCGCGAACGATCTCTTCACGCCGGAGCGCATGCATCTCGCGATGTGCGGCCCCTTCGACGATCCGACGCACTTTGAATCGCTCGTACTGGAAGGCGCTGCGGCGGACTGACAGACCTAACCCCGGCCCTCTCCCGGAGCGGGAAGGGGACGGGCGACGTGCCATGGCGTTCCCCGTAACGCTGTGCCCTGATCGGGAGGGCGCATAGCATGCGCCCTCCCGGCCCGACGCTGACGATCACCCCCGCCCGTGTGCGATCCGGGCGCTTTCGGGCAGGCGGCGCAGGTGGAGCATGACGAGCAGGCCAAGGAACGGGCCGGGGGCGAGGAAGGCGAAGGTCCAGCGCCAGCCGAGATGGTCGCGCAGGATCGGCACGAGCCAGATCGTTACAACGGTCAGCGTGAAGCCGACCGCCAGTTGCAGTGTCAGGGCCGTGCCGACGTACGATTGATCGGCCAGTTCCGTGACGACTGTCGAGAACTGCGCCGAGTCCGCGACGACCGTGACACCCCAGACGAGGCCGACCGCGACGACGAGCGGGAAGGGCGCGCCAAACGTGAAGCCGATGCCGAGCGCGCACGCGCCGGAGATCGCCATCGCGGCGGCGGTCGTGCGCGTGCGGCCCCAGCGATCGCCGAGGATGCCGCCGAGCCAGCAGCCGACCGCGCCGATGCCGATCACGGCGAAGGTGGCGAGCGCCGCGCTCCGGCGTCCGTTGGTCGTGCCGCGCGCGGTCAGGCTGTCCGTCGCGAAGGCGAGGAACCACGCCCACATCGCGTAGAGCTCCCACATATGCCCGAAATAGCCGAGCGAGGCGAACCGGACGCCCCGGTTCGTGAAGACTTGCCGGATCTGTTTGGGATCGAACGGCGCTCGGGAGAAAGGGAACGGCCCATCGTGGATCGTCAGCGCGGCGAGCAGCGTCCCCGCGACGGTGAGAATCGAGGTGGAGAGAATCACCGCGCGCCAGTGCAGCCCGCCGATGCCATTGACGAAATGGGGCATCGCGGAGCCGAGCGTCAGCGCGCCGACCATCACGCCGAGCGCCATCCCTCGCCCGCGCCGGAACCACGTCGAGAGCAGTTTCAGCCCGACCGGATAGACCCCCGCGAGGAAGAAACCCGTCGCGAATCGAAGCGGAATGGCAAGCCCCGGCCCATGCGCCAGCACGATCCCCGCATTAACCGCTGCCGCCCCAAGGGCGGCGATGCAGAAGACCCACTTGGCGGGAAAGACATCGGCGAGCGTCAGCGCGGCGGAGAGGATCGCCCCGGTGACAAAGCCGAGTTGCACCGCGATGGTCAGCAACGAGGACTGATTCGTTGTCAGCCCCCACGCGGACCGCACCTGCGGCACGACCGCCGAGGCCGAGAACCACGTCGTCATGCCGAGCAGCATCGCCCCCGCCATTACCGCAAGCGCCCGCCACCGCCCAACCGGCAACGCCGCAGCATCAATCCCTCCCGCCGCAACGGACACTTCCCCCGCCATCTCTGCGCCTCTGCGGTTCAAGTGTTTTCGCCCCCTGGATTCAGCCATTGGTCGTACCAGGCGCGGACGCGGCGGAGGATGTCGCGCTGGTGATTGCGCTCCCGGACGCCGTGCGGCTCGCGCGGGTAGGTGACGAACTGGAGAGGTACATCGCGCTCCCGCAAGGCGCGCGCGAAGCCGATGGCCTGCGTCACCGGCACGCGGGCGTCGTTTTTGCCATGCAGGATGAGCAGGGGCGTGGTGGCATTCTTCGCGTACGAGATCGGCGAGAGGCGGGCGGCGTTGTGTGGGCCGGGGCCGTCCCAGGGGCGGTCACCACCGAGAGCGGCCTCGAAGGTCGGTAGATCGCTCGACATCGTCATCATGTTCCAGTCCGAGACGCCCGCGCCCATCACGCCCGCCTTGAAGCGGTTTGTCTGCGTCACTGCCCACGCGGTCATGAAGCCTCCCTGGCTCCAGCCGCCGATGCCGAGCCGCTCCGGGTCCGCGATGCCCCGCGCGATTGCCGCGTCCACCGCCGCCATGATGTCCCGATAATCCGCGCCGCCAACATCGCCGCGCGCCGCCGTCGCGAAGGCGTTGCCGTGGCCCAGCCCGCCCCGGCAGTTCGGCATCAGCACCGCGTAGCCGTGCGTCGCCAGCCATTGACCCCAGTTGTTGGGCCGCAGATTCCAGCTGTTCGTCCACCGCCCGTACGGCCCGCCGTGGACATAGACAATCGTCGGCAGCGGCCCCGCAGGTGCGCCCGGCGGGCGAATGAGGAGGCCATCGAGTGCGAGGCCGTCCGGGGCGTCCCAATAGAACGGCTCCTGATTGCCAAACTGAATATCGCGCAGCGCGGCATGGTGATCGCTGACGCGGTGCAAGGCGTCCGGGGCTCCCACCCAGAGTTCGGGGGGTTCGTCCCCCGCGCTCCGCACGACGGCGACGACTGGCGCGGCGGCGTGCGGTCGCATCGCGACCGAAAACGGGCCGAGATCGCCCGTTGGGTGGGCGCAAAAAAGGGCGGGCAGGCCGGTCGGTGTGTTGAAATTGACGAGTTCCGTCGTCAGCCCCTTCGCCAGCGCAATCGTGATGCGGGGCTGGCCCGGCGCGGTGTGAAGACCCACAGCGCATGCCGCCTCATTGACGCCCGGGCCGATGACGGTTGGCTCGCCGCCGCCGGCGGAGACGGCCCAGACCGTCGTGGAGCATTGCGGCGGTTGTTCGTGCGGGGCGCCGAAGACGAGCATATCGCCGATGGCCTCTGACGCGCTCCATGCGAGGTTGCCCCCGCCCGTCGTCCGGCAGACCTGCCGCGCGTCACCGCCCGCCGCCGAAATCGTGAAGATCACCGACTGGTGCCGGTCGTCCAGTTCGGGCGTCGGTTGGGCGAAGTAGGCAATCGTTGCGCCATCGGGCGACCAGGCGCACTCCGTGACGTGCCTGTTGCCCGTCGGGAGCGTCGTCACCGCGCCGCTGGCGAGATCGAGCAGATGGAGGCGGTGGTACGGCCACCGCTCGCCGTAGACATCGGCGTCGTCGTGTTCCTTCTCGCGCCGCTCGTCGTCGGTCGGGTCGTCGGGCGCGAGAAAGGCGATCCGCGCGCCGTCCGGCGACCATGCAAGGAAGGCGATGCTCTTCTTGCGCTCGATCAATTGCTCTGCCTCGCCGCCTGCAGCGGGCATACGGTAGAGCGCCTTCGTCCCCCGCGTCGCGCGGTCGGAGAGGAAGGCGAGCGTCTGGCTGTCCGGCGACCAGCGGGGCGTGTCGTCCCGGCCGCCGCCGAAGGTCCATTGCCGCGCCATCGCTGAACCGTCCGTCGGCGCGACCCAGATCGTTCCTTCCGGGTGGTCGCCCTCCTGCCCGTAGCACGCCGCGACATACGCGACGCGGCTGCCGTCCGGCGACAGCTGCGGATCGTCCGGGGAGGCGAGTGAAACGATCAAATCTTCCGTCAGCGGTGCGGGCATGGCTGCTCCTTTCAGTACTACTCCTACCCTCTCGGCGCGACGATCTGCAAACGCGCGCCGTTCGCTGCCGATGGATCGAGCCAGCGCGCGTCGGTCGGGCCGGGATCGGCGGTCAGGCAGGCGCTATACGGGCCATCACCGCGCGCGGCAAGCGGGGCGGCAAGCGGGCTTTGCGCGTCCACTGGCTGCGCGAGTTCGATGCTGTACTGGCCGACGACATAGGTCGCGCTGTGGGCGCGGAGGTCTGGGTTGTCGCGCTCGACGAGCGGGCTGGCGTCGAGGAGGGCCGTGAACCGCCCTTTCGCGGCAGCGAGATCGCCGACGGCGATGGTGAGGCTGAGAATACCCGTCACATTGTTCGCGTGGTGTGTCGCCTCGCCGCTCGGCACGCGCAAGCCGCGCGGTGTCACATCCTCGATGACGAACGGGAGTTGACCGGCGGGCGAAACGCTCGCGCTGCGCCACTGGAGTTGCACGCCGTCCGGCCGGGCGCGCGCGCCATCCATCGGTTCATAGGGGAGGCCCGCGCCGGTGAGTCGCGCGAGGTCCGCCGCGAGGTCGGTGCTGCCGAGCGCGAAGTCAATCAGGCCGCCTCCGACATCGAGAAAGCGGCGCCAGCGGTGCCGCGATGGTGCGCCAGGCTCTTGGAAGGCGATAAGCTCGATGTACGCGCCGTCCGCGAAGGCGATCAGGGCATTATGGGTGCCGCCCGGATGCGCGCCGCCGGGGATGACGGTGAAGCCAAGGCCCTCGTAATCGCGGATGCCGTCTGCCAGGGTGGGGACGAGAATAACGCAATGGTCAATCCCGGTGAGCATCGGTGCCGCCTTCCTCTTTCGCTCCGTTTTCGCTCCGTCAGCGTGCAATCGCGTGCCAGTGATACGGTGCAGCGTAGCATAAAGAGCGGGCAGCAAGCAGACATCCGGCGCGCATTGACGCGGCGCATGGGCGGGCTATGATGAAATGGACGCACAGGGAAACAATCGAAGGGGAGGTATCCGGTGGATTTTTCATTGTCGGCGGAAGATCGGCAACTCGTCGAGCGGGCGAAGGCGCTCGCGGCGGAGTTCGCGCCGCGTGCCCGCGCGTACGACGAGGCGGCCGCGTTCCCGGAGGAGGATTTCGCGCGCCTGCGCGACGAGGGATTCCTCACCCTGACCGTACCCGAAGAACTCGGCGGGCATGGCATGTGGAATGGCAATCGCTATCTGACGTACTACACGATTCTGGAGACGCTCGCCGCGGGCAACGCCTCGACCGCGCAACTGCTGCAAATCCAGTCCCACGCATCGGGGATTGTCGCCTATCTCGGCACCGAGGAGCAGAAGCGGCGCATTCTCGGCGATGTCGTCGCGCGCGGCGCGTTGATCGCCTCGTGCGGAAGCGAGGCGGATCCACGCCTGATGAATTCCAGCACGCGTCGCGCCGAACTGGTGACGACGGAGGGGGGCTTTCGCCTGACATCGGTCAAGCACTTCGGCTCGCTGGCACCCGCCGCCGATTACTACGTGGTCTATGTCATGGCGCCGGGAACGCAGAGCATGGCCGAGGGGTACACGACCCTCGTCGTTCCGAAGGAGAGTGCCGGCGTCTCCATGGAGGACAACTGGGACACGATGGGGATGCGGGCGACGATCAGTTGGAGCCTCATCCTCGATGACGTCTTCGTGCCGTGGGAAAATGTTCTCGGCCAGCCGGGGGACTGGGTGCAGCACGATCCCCGCACCTTCACGCTCGCCTACTGCGCCAATCATCTCGGCACCGCGCAGGGCGTCTTTGATTTCGTCCTCGACTACCTCAAGCAGCGGCCGTTTCTGATGAATGACGACACGATTGCGTACAGCGTGGGCGAGATGGACGCCGCGTTGCAGGCAACACGCACCTCGCTCTGGTACGCCGCCTGGTTATGGGAGCAAGGCCGCTATGACGAGGCGGAGATCGCTTCAATGCGTGCTCTTCATACCTCCAAGCAGATGGCCCTCATGGTGACGACGAAGGCGTTCGATGTCTGCGGCGCACGCGCCGCCTTCCGCGGGCTGCCGATCGAGCGCGCGTTCCGCGATGTGCGCACCTTCTCGCTCCACTTCCGCGAATCTCAGGTGCTGCGCATGGTCGCGGAGGCCGATCTTGGTGGCGACTTCCACTCGAAGCAGAAGTATGGTGGCAGGCTCGAACGCCAGTCATGGGCGTCGCTGGGCATCGCTATCCCATCCACCGCGTGACGAGAGAACCACCGAAGCGATACCGGCCCACGATCTATGGAATGGGGAAGCGCTATGACCGATGTGCAAGGCTTCGCGACATATGTGAACGACCATCTGGATGAGACCGTTGCTGAACTCGAACGCTACGTGACGATGGAGAGCGGCTCGCGCGATAAGGCGGCGGTGGATCGCGTCGGTCACGCGGTGAGCGAGGCGTTCAGCGCGCTGGGATTCACCATCGAGCGGATCGCGGAGACGGAGTGTGGCGATCATCTGGTCGCGCGGCGGTCGGGCGGTGGGGCGGGGCGCGCGCTGGCGCTGATCCATCTGGACACGGTCTGGCCCCCGGGGTCGCTGGCCACGAACCCGTGCCGCGTTGAGAACGGGCGCGTCTATGGCCCCGGCACGCGGGACATGAAGGGCGGCTGGATTGTCTTGCTCGCCGCGCTCCGGGCGCTTCGTGCCGCAGGGTGGGATGGGCTGGCTGAGACGACCGTCTTTATGACCGGAGATGAAGAACTGGGCAGCCCACATGGGCGACCGTGGATCGAGAAAGCGGCGCGCGAGGCCGATTGGGCACTCGTGATGGAACCGGCGCGGGAGAATGGCGGCCTCGTCACACGGCGCGGCATGGTGGGGGCCGTCTCGTTCGCAATTCGCGGGGCGGCGACGCACGCGACGAACCGGCATCTCGGCGCAAGCGCCATCGTCGAGGCCGCGCACAAGATTCTTGCCCTTGAAGCATTGACGGATGTGGAACGTGGGGTGCTCATCAATGTTGGCATCGTCGAGGCGGGCAATGCGCGTCAGGTCGTCCCGGATCGTGCCGATCTCAGTATTGACCTGCGCGCGCCAAATGTCGCGGAGGCGGACGCCCTGATCGCGAATGTCACGAGGATTGCCAATCAGACGGTCGTGCCCGGCACCCGTACGGTCATGTCCGGTGGTATCACCCGGCCCGCCTTTGAAACATCGGCGGGAACCGAGCGTTTATTGTCTCTGGCCCAGGAGTGTGGCCGTCCATTGGGCCTGACATTGGACGGGATGTACACCCGCGCCGGATCGGACGGGAACTTCACCGCGGCGCTCGGCGTGCCGACTCTCGATGGCCTCGGCCCGGAGGGCGGAGACGGCGCGAGCCGACGCGAAAATATCCTGCTGGAATCGGTGCCGCGCCGCGCCGCGCTGCTCGCGGGCATCATCGCCGGGCTACCCGGCCTGCTCGAGTCCAATTCGTCCGATGGATAACGACAAAAGCGAGATAGTTGGTTCCTGGCCGATGCGAGGGGAGGGCGGGATGGAGAGGCAGTGGCCCGGCGGCGCGCGTTGCGTTGTCCTGATTACCGTGGATACGGATGCCACCGGCAACGAGGTCGGTAAGGGGCTGGACCCGGCGGGGGTCAATTCGCTCGGCGGTTACTCGCCCCGGCGGGGGATACCGCGCCTGCTGGAGATCTTCGCGCGGCACGGTATCCCCGCGACCTTTTTCTTCACCGGCTACGACGCCGAGCAAAACCCCGATGTCGTCCGGCGAGTGATCGCCGAGGGGCATGAAGTCGCGGCGCACGGCTATCTGCATGAGAGTTGGGATCTCTCGCTGGACGAGGAAGAGCGGTTGCTGCGAAAGACCCACGCGATCCTGACCGAACTGGCAGGAGCACCGCCGCTCGGCTGGCGTAGCCCCGGCGGACAGAAGAGCGCCCGGACCCTCGCCGTCCTGCGCGCACTCGGCTATCGCTACGATTCGAGCGACAAAGACTATGATCGCCCCTACCCCGCCGTTGTCAGCGATCAGCCATCGCGCGAGATGGTCGAGATTCCCAACATCACATCAACGCTCGACGATGCCTACATGTATGGCATTGGCATGATGACGACGGATGAGATCCTCGATCTCTGGAAAGATGAGTTCGATGCGCTCTACCACTCCGCGGGCTACTTCATCCTCACCTGTCATTCCCGCGCGGGTCGTGGCTCCGGGTTGCCTGCCCGCGCCCGTGTCCTCGACCGGCTGATCACGCACATCGCGGGCTATCCCGATGTCCATTTCAGCCGCATGGACGGCCTCGCGCGCTGGTGCCTCGACCCGGCGCATGGATTCATGGACAGCCTGGCCCCGATTGGCGGCCGCATATGAGCGCCCCATTCGTCTGGCCCGCCGGTATCCAGGCCGCCGCCGCAATCACCGTAGATTTCGACGGCGAAAGTGTCGAACATCGCGACATGGCCCTGCCGCTCTGGGGGCGCTATTCACATGGCCGGTATGGCGCGCAGGTGGGCGCGGAGAATCTGCTCGCGCTCTTCGCCCGCTATGGCCTCCGCGCGACCTTCTTTATTGGTGCGTGGGATGTGGAGCGCTACCCCCGGATCATGGCGGCAATCGCGGCGGCGGGGCATGAGATCGCGGGCTACGGCTACCTCCATGAGGATTTCAGCACCCTCGCCGCCGAGGAACAGCACGCGGTTCTCGCACGCGGTGAGGCGGTCTTCCGGTCGGTTTTCGGGCAGAAGCCGGTCGGATTCCGGGCGCCGGGGCGGCGGATGGTGACGGCGACACGGCAGATCCTCGCCGCACGCGGCTACCGCTACGACAGCAGTTATGCCGACGACGACCGGCCCTACGTCGTCGAGAACGGCGATGGCTCCCAGCTCGTGGAATTGCCTGTGCATGAGCCGTGGACCGATCAGCCCTACTACGAGAAGCACCGCGTTCCTCGCGTCGTCTCAAACTCGTTTGTGGATGAATTCGACGCGACTTATGGGATTGGCGGTCTCTTTACCCTCGCCCTGCGGCCACGGGGCGACTACGGTTCCGGTCGTGGCGCGCGTGTCCGCGCGATCGAACCGCTGCTGCGCGCGCTCCACGAGCACCCCGGCACCTGGGTCGCGCCCTGCCGTGAAATCGCCGAATGGACCCTGACGGGGTCGCCGGGCGCACGACCATCCTGAGCGCCCCGGCCGCTCGTCGTCCGGCATTGGCATGGGAATAATGGGGAGGAAGCGGGCTTCCGGCCGGCCCACGTTGCGAGTTGGGAATCTGCGCCACGCCGAACCACCGCGAGCCACGCATGTTTTCCTTTCGCCTCACTTCAATCTATACTATCCTCGTGAGGATAGCTGTGATAAAAGAGAGAACGGTATGGATCACGAAGCGCCTCTGCGGGGCGGCCATACAAACGGCGCCCGGATTCTGATTGCCGATGCCGATGCCGCGGCGTGCAACTCCATGAAGCGCCTGCTCGGACAGCACTATGCCGTCGAAGCGGTGTCCGACGGCAACGCGGCGTTACTTGCGATCGAGGAGCATCAGCCCGATTTGGTGCTGACGGCCACCATAATGCCACAACTCGACGGGTTCGGGCTCCTGAGAGCGCTGCGCGCAAACCCTGCGACACAGACTATCCCGGTCGTGATGCTCTCGGCACGTGGGAGCGAAGAAGCGGACATCCAGGGCGGAGCGCGCAGCGCCGACGATTATCTCGTCAAACCCTTCAGCGCCCATGAACTGCGGGCGCGCGTCGGTGCTCGCCTGGAGATCGCGCGCCTACGCCGCCAGGTCGCTATTCAGCAGCAACCTACATATGACGCACTGTGGGACCGCGAAAAACACTATCGCACGTTGTTTCAGCTGATTCCCACGGCCATGTATGTCTGCGATGCCACCGGCGTGATTCAGGAGTTCAACCGGCGCGCCGTCGAGTTGTGGGGACGCGAACCGGAACGCGGGAATCCGCGTGAGCGGTTCTGTGGCGCGTTCAAGCTCTTTTATCCCGATGGTAGGCCGATGCCTCATGAAAAATGCCCGATGGCGAGGGCCTTGCAGGGTGAGGAGATTGGGGCAAACGACGCGGAAATGCTCGTCGAGCGCCCCGATGGTTTGCGCAGAAGTATCAAGGCTCTTCCTCAAGTAGTGAGGAACGAACGCGGCGAGATTATTGAGGCACTCAATTGTCTGTACGACGTCACCGAGCGCAAGCAGGCTGAGGAAGCCTTGCGCGAAGGCGAACAACGTTTCCGTGAGATGATTGATGCCCTCCCGGTGGCCATCTACACGACCGACGCTGAGGGGCGACTCACGCATTTCAACCCCGCTGCCGTCGCGTTCTCCGGGCGCGTGCCGGGGCTGGGGACGGACCGGTGGTGCGTCACGTGGAAACTCTATTACCCAGACGGTACGCTGATGCCGCATAGCGAATGCCCGATGGCCATCGCGCTCAAGGAGGGGCGCGTCATCGAGGGAGTAGAGGCGGTCGCCGAGCGACCAGACGGCACGCGCGTCTGGTTCACACACTACCCGACTCCGCTGCGCAATAGCAAGGGGCGGATCGTCGGGGGCATCAACATGCTGTTCGACATCACGGAGCGCAAGCGCGCGGAGGAGACACGCGCCCGGCTCGCCGCGATCGTCGAATCCTCGGACGACGCGATCGTGAGCAAGGATCTCAATGGCATCATCATGACGTGGAATAAGGGCGCGGAACGCATCTTCGGATACACCGCGGAGGAGGCGGTCGGCAAGTCCGTCACGATCCTCATCCCCCCGGAACGGCACGATGAAGAGCCGGAAATCCTTCGCCGCATTCGCCGCGGTGAGTCCATCGAACACTACGAAACCGTTCGCCGCCACAAGGATGGGACGCTCTTGGACATCTCGCTCACCGTCTCCCCCATCGTGGACGGTCGCGGGAAAATCGTCGGCGCATCGAAGATCGCCCGCGACGTCACTGAGCGCAAGCGAGTGGAAGAGAATATCCGCGACTCGGAAGAGAAGTTCCGCAACCTCGCCGACAACATGTCGCAGTTCGCCTGGATGACCGACGCGACGGGTTGGATTTTCTGGTACAACCAACGCTGGTACGACTACACTGGGACGACGCTTGAGGAGATGCAGGGTTGGGGATGGCAGAAGGCGCTTCGCCCCGATCATGTGGAGCGCGTGGTCGAAAAGATTCGCCGTTGTTTCGAGGCAGGCGAGATATGGGAAGACACCTTCCCGTTACGCGGCAAGGACGGCGAGTACCGCTGGTTCCTCTCCCGCGCCGTCCCGATTCACAACGAGGATGGCAGGATCATGCGCTGGTTCGGCACCAACACCGACATCACCGAGCAACGAGAACTGGAACGTCAGAAGGATGCGTTCATCGGCATCGCCTCCCACGAACTGAAGACCCCGATCACCGGCATCAAGGGATATGCGCAACTGCTGGAGCGTCGCTTCCGTACTGCGGGGGATGTGCAAGCGGCCGAGATGCTCCGCAAGATGGACGGGCAGATCGACCGGTTGACGGGCCTGGTCGAGGATCTGCTCGACGGCACGCGAGTCGAGAGCGGGAATCTGTCCATCCGGCCCACCTCGTTTGATCTCAACGGGCTGATTGACGAAATCATCGAAGAAATTCAGCGGACGCCGCAGCAGCACACCATCGTCCGCGACCTCGCTGCGTCTGTCACCCTCGTCGCGGATCGCGACCGGATCGGGCAGGTCCTGACGAACCTGCTCACCAACGCGATCAAATATTCCCCGCAGGCGGATCGCGTCATCGTGCGGACCGCGCGCGACGGGGAAAACATCGTCATTTCCGTCCAGGATTTCGGCATCGGCATCCCTGCGGGGATGCAGCCGTATGTCTTCGAACGCTTCTTCCGTGTAGAAGGAGAGGACCGCGCCAGTTACTCAGGGTTGGGATTAGGGCTGTACATCGCGGCGGAGCTCGTCAAGCGGCACGGCGGTACCATCTGGGTGGAGAGCGAGGAAGGGAAGGGTGCGACCGTGTCCTTCTCCCTCCCGCTGGACCGGGCAGCGGACACGGCAGGCAGTCGGGGGAGCACACGGAGTGGCACGGCACAAGAAACGGATCCTCATCGCCGAGGATGATCCAGCCATCCTCGATGTTCTCCAACTCATCCTGGAGGAGGGCGGCTACGCGGTGGAGTCCGTCGCGGACGAAGCGGCGCTGTCCGATTTCCCGAACGGTTATCCCGATCTCCTCCTCCTTGATATCTGGATGTCCGGCTGGGATGGGCGGGAGATTTGCCGCTCTCTCAAGGGACGAGAGGAGACGAAACATCTCCCCATTCTGCTCTGCTCGGCCAATCGGGACGGAGAGCAGATCGCCCGCGAGGTCGGTGCGGATGGGTTCATCGCGAAGCCTTTCGACCTCGATGCACTCCTGGCGACGATCGCGGATCACCTGTAGGCGCGGTATCGCGCGTATGAATGCTCCCCCTCCGTTCGTCGCCCATTGCTCACTCGTCAGTGGACGAACGTACGCAACATCGGTACGATGCGCGGCACTGAGATTAGTTGCTCGGCACGCGGCACGCGGCCTGTGTGAGGGGCGACGCTCGACGGCATAGCAAGGATTCGGAGTGTGGCGAGGCTCGTCGAACCGAACACGCGCTTCGTGGGCCTCTGGCGGCATAGGAACTTCCTCCGCCTCTGGACGGGGCAGACGATCTCGCAGTTTGGCTCGCAGATTACCCTTCTCGCCCTGCCCCTCACCGCCGCGCTGACGCTGCACGCAACCCCTGCCGAGATGGGCATCCTCTCCGCTACCGAGACCGCGCCCTTCCTGCTCGTTGGGCTGTTCGCCGGTGTCTGGGTGGACCGGCTGCGCCGCCGCCCGATTCTGCTCGTCACGGACTTCGCGCGGGGCATCCTTCTGCTGGCGATCCCGCTCGCGGCACTCTGGGGCGCGCTGACGATTGGGCTGCTCTACGCCGTCGCCTTTGTTGTCGGCATCCTGACCGTCTTTTTCGAGGTGGCATACCAATCGTTCCTGCCCGCGCTCGTCGGGCGCGCGCAGCTGGTGGAGGGAAATAGCAAACTCGAAGTCAGCCGGTCCGCGGCGCAGATCGCCGGGCCGGGAGTCGCGGGCGGGTTGGTGCAACTCGTCACCGCCCCCATCGCCATTATTGTGGACGCGGTCTCATTCTTTCTCTCCGCGTTCTTTCTCGTCTTCGTTCGCGTGCCGGAAACCACGCCCGCACCCCGTGCGGTCCATCAGACGGTCTGGAAGGAGATCGGCGAGGGGTTAGGCATCGTCTTCGGCAATCCGCTGCTTCGTGCCATCGCGGGCTGCACCGCCACGGCGAACCTCGGCGGCAATATCGCGCAAGCGATCCTGATTCTCTACATTACGCGCCCGTTAGGGCTTGGCGCCGGGGTGATTGGCCTGATCTTCGCGATGGGGAGCGTCGGCTTCCTCTGCGGTGCGCTCCTCGCGGGGCGGTGCGCGCGGCGGTTCGGGCTTGGCCCGACGATCGTCGGTGCGATGGCGATCGGCGGTCTCGGTGAGGCGCTCATTCCCATCGCGCAGCGACCGGCAGGTTTCGCCGTGCCGCTCCTGATCGCCGCACAGTTCATTCTGGGTGGAAGTGGGACGATCTACAACATCAATCAGGTCAGCCTGCGGCAGGCGATCACCCCGGATCACCTGCTTGGCCGGATGAATGCGACGATGCGCTTCATCGTCTGGGGCACGCTGCCGATTGGCGCCTTGATCGGCGGGTTCCTGGGGGAATTCATCGGGCTGCGCCCCACGCTGCTGGTCGGCGCGCTCGGCTCGCTGCTCGCCGTCCTGTGGGTCTTCTTCTCCCCCGTGCGGGCGCTGCATGTGGCACCGCCGTC
>JAICJW010000172.1 GCA_025928215.1 Chloroflexia bacterium
CTCACCACGCTCGCCGCCGCGACGCCCTTCGCGCAAACCCTCCGCGCGCTGGAAAATCTCGCCGCCGCCGAAACCCCCATCCCATCGAAACGCACCGCAAAGTCCCTCCCCCAACGCCCCCCTGCCATGCGCCCGGCACCCGATTGTTTGAAATTGCACGAACCTATGCTATGCTCCGACCCCGTGAGAGAAGGTTTGAACCACGAAGGCACGAAGGCGAGAGAAGAGAGCGATAAAAAATAAACCCCGCTTCCTTCTTTGTGCCTCCTTCGTGGTTCAAAATCCGTTCCCGTTTGGCATGAGGCGATTGCGGGGTGTGAAGCGGTGGTGAACGTGCTCTGGGTCGCGGTGGCGGTGCCGGTCATCAGTTGCGTCGTCCTGGCGATAGCCGGGGAACGGCTGGGGGCGCGGGCAATAGGCGGGATCGCGTGCGCCAGTGTCTTCATCAGTTTTGTTCTCGTGCTGCTCGCCTTCGGCGATCTGCTTGGCCTCGCGTCCGGGAACCGGGTGCGTGTTTCCGGCGGCTGGACGTGGCTCGAACTGGGTGACTTCAACCTCCAAGCGCGGCTGCTCTTCGATCCACTCGCCGCCCTGCTCGCGCTGATCGTCACGGGCGTCGGCGGACTGATTCACGTCTATGCGGTTGGCTATATGGAGGGCGATCCCGGCTGCGCCCGCTTCTTCTCCGAACTGAACGGCTTTATCGCGGCGATGCTGCTCCTGACGCTCGCCGATTCCGTGCCGCTTCTCGCCGTCGGCTGGATCGGCGTCGGCATCGCCTCCGCCCTGCTGATTGCCTTCTGGCACGAGCGCGCGGGAACGGTAATGGCCGGACGGAAGGCGTTCCTCTACAATATGGTCGGCGATATCGGCCTGATCGTCGCGATGGCCGTCTTCATCCACAAACTCGGCACCGTAGATATGGCGGCGATCAACGCGCAGGTCGCCAATCTGCCGAAGTCGTGGGCGATTGTCGCGGTGATTGGGCTGCTGCTGGCGGCGGGCGCGAAGTCGGCGCAATTGCCGCTCTCCGGCTGGCTGCCGGATGCGATGGCCGGCCCGACGCCCGTCTCCGCGCTGATTCACGCGGCAACGATGGTCGCGGCAGGCATCTACCTGCTCATTCGCCTCTTTCCGGTGATTGACCGGAGCAACCTGAATGGGCTGGTCGCGACGATTGGCGCGCTGACCGGGCTGTACGGCGGCCTGTGCGCGCTCGTCCAGCCGAACCTGAAGCGCGTCCTCGCCTACTCGACAGTCTCGCAACTCGGCTTGATGGTCTTCGCGATTGGCATGGATGCGACAGCGGTCGCCGCCTTCCACCTGGCGACACACGCGGCATTCAAGGCGGTGCTTTTCCTCGCTGCCGGTTCGGTGATCCACGCGCTGGGCGGCGAAGAACTGCTGGACGGCATGGGCGGCCTGGCGCGGCGGCTACCGCAGACGACGATTGCCTTCGCCATTGCCGCCCTCGCACTTGCGGGGACGCCGGGACTGTCCGGCTTCTTCTCCAAAGATGCCATCGTGGATGTCGCCCGCGCGCATGGCATCCTGTCCTACCTCGCGGCGCTCGCCATCTCGGCGCTGACGGCGGCCTATGCGACGCGCGCCTTCGTCCGCACCTTCCTCGGCCCGGCGAATCCGGCGCACCTCCACCCGCCCGGCCCGGTGATGACCGTGCCGCAGTGGATTCTCACAATTCTCGCCGTGATCGCCGGATACATTCCGGTGCAGCGCTTCCTCGTGCCGCGCCTCGGCGGCGAGATCGTCACGATCAAGGCGCAGAGCGCGGTTGTCAGCACGCTCGTCGCCCTGATCGCGGCGGCGATCACCTGGTGGCTCATGGTAGACCCAATGCGGCGGCGCAGGCTGCTGACGGGTGGGATGGGTCTCCATCGCTGGTTGCTCGGCGGGATGGGGCTGGACGCACTCGTCAACGAGGTCGTCGTGCGGCCCGTGCTCGATGTCGCGGATTTCGCGCAGGGCGCGCGGCCACCGCCGGTGGATGAGCGGGGCATCGCGGCCGCCCTCTCGCCGTTGCGGTCCGCGAACCTCCATCGGTTCGTCGCCGGGTTAGCCGTGGGTGCGCTCGTCCTCGCGTTCTATCTCATGCGGGTGGGGAGGTAGAGGCGAATGGCTGTTCCGTACATGATGCTCTCGCCATTGATTGCGCTGGCGGTGACGGCGGTGCTGTTGCTCGCGTTGTCGGCGCTCGCGCCCCGGCAGCGGGTCGTCGCGGCGGTGCTAACGGTGCTCGGCTTGCTCGCCGCGTGCGGTTTGATTCTCTGGGGTTGGCGGACGGAGCGGACCGTCTTCGGCGGCACCGCGACGGTGGACGCGCTCGCCGTCGCCTTCGGGTTGCTCGGCATGGCGACGGTGATCGTCACCGTCCTTCTCTCGTTGCCGTATGGAACGCAAGAGCGGTGGGAGAGTGGGGAGTACGAGGCGTTGCTGCTCTTTGCGGCGGGCGGGATGCTCGTGCTCGCCGTCGCCTCCGATCTCCTCGTGCTGCTGATCGGCATTGAACTCCTCGCGCTGCCTCTTTATCTGCTCGCGGGCTTCCCGCGTGGGCGGGAGACGGCGCTGCGGTACTTCCTGCTCGGCGTCGTCGCGCTGGCGGTGCAGGCGTATGGCACAGCGCTCGTCTATGGCGCGGCGGGTTCGACGCAGTTTCGCACCATCGCGGCGGTCGCGGCACAGAAGGGCGGCGACACATTGCCGCTTCTGGTCGTCGGGCTGGCACTCGTGCTGACGGGTCTCGGCTTCAAACTCGCGCTCGTCCCCTTCCACCAGTGGGCGCCGGACGCGTACTACGGAGCGCCGACGCCGGTGCTCGTCATCCTCGCGGTCGGGACGAAGGTCGCGGTGATCGCGGCATTCGTCCGGCTCCTGTACGGCGCGGTGCCGGGTCTGCAATCGTATTGGGGGCCAATCGTCACGGCGGTTGCGCTCGTCACCGTACTCGTCGGCAGCGTCGGCGTGCTTTTGCAGCGGGAGATGGGGCGGCTCATCGCCTACTCGGGTATCGCGCAGATTGGCCTCGTCGCGCTCGCGCTCTCGACAGGCAGCGGCGCGGCGGCGCGGGCGGCCTTTCTCGGTCTCGTCGCGTACGCGGCGGCGACCGGCGCACTCGTCGCGGTGCTTGGCATCATTCATCATCCCGGCAGCGACCGCCGGACGGTGTATGCATTCCGCGGGCTGATGGCGCGGCATCGCGGCGTCGCCTTCGCGCTGATTCTCGCGCTTCTCTCACTCGGCGGCATCCCACCGACGGCAGGGTTCGCGGGGAAACTTGCCCTGCTCACTGCCGCGCTGAACGGTGTCAATGTATGGGTCGTCTTTGTCGCCGCTCTCGCCAGCGTCGCGACGGTCGCCGCGTACGTACGCGTCTTCCTCTCGACCTTACCACCTGACTCCCACCCGCGAAGGGAAGAGGAGGCGGACGCGGCGATAGCGGCCGTTCGGGTATCGCCGCTGTTGCTCATCACGCTGCTCGCCGTCACACTCGTGACGATCATCGCCGGTGTTGCGCCGTGGGTGATTGGCTGGTCCGGCAAACTGCTCGGCGGTGGCGGCTTCTGAGCGTGCGGTTGGTTTCAGGGCGTCTGACGCGCGATATACGTGAGGCCAATCGCGAAGATGATGATGCCGAGAATGATGATAGCGACGTTCGGATCCATACCGACACCTCCCTACAAACGATACCGCGATGCCCGCCGCATCACCGCGCCATGATACTGGCGAAGATTACTCCTGATCTACAGGCTCGGAAAGAAGGTAGCAGCCGCACTCCGGGCGGTGAAAGCGGGGGGCACGGTAATCGGTGACGAGGTAGCCATGTGCGATAGCCGCGGTGAAGGCGGCGCGCGTCGCCAGCCGCCAGGCGAGCGCGCGCGGGGGATCGGCGCTTTTGATCGCCTGGATACCCGCGGGAATCTCGATGCGGAGGCGGGTGCTCTCCGGGAAGTGAGGGGAGGGGGACTTCTCCGGCATTCCATCATCGGCCATGCGCAGCAGGGAAGGGGCATCGAGGGATTCCGCGCTGACGAGGGGACCGAAGAGCGCGCTACTCTCGGCGGTGGCGAGGCGACCGAGGACGTGCGGCGTGTCGAGCCGCCATTCGACGAGGAGCCGGTCGCTCGGCAGCCCGGCGTTGAGCGCTTCGGGCATCGCGCCGTAGAAATCCGGCAAATAGGTCTGGCTGACGACACCCAGTTTGGCGAAGTTCAAGTGCGCGTTCGCCGATTCGAGCGGATCGAAGGTCCAGGTCATCAGATGCAGCCCCTGCGCGAGGACGAATGCCCGCTGCGCCATCTTCAACCGCCAGCCGACGCCCCAGCGGCGATACTCCGGGAGTACACCGAGCAGGTGCGAATGGTGATAGGCACCTTGTTCGCCCCAGGCGACGAAACTGAGCGCCATGCCGACCATCCGCGCGCCATCCCACGCGCCGACGACCGCTCCGCCCGCGTGCGCGATCGCGCGCAGGATGTCGTACGGCGTGATCTCGCGCTCGCTCCCTCCCCAGACCGCCCTCTGGAGGTCTTCGCAGGCATGGAACGCCGCGACCGTGTCGCACATCGCGATGCGAAGATCGCGTGCGTTCGGCGTATTCCCCGGATGTTCATTGCCATCATTACTCGTCGCCGTTCTCCTCATCTTCGATGGCCCAGAACGTATGGCCATTCTCGCATCGCATCCGCGTGACGGACTGGCCCCCGCTGATCCGGGCATCCGGCAGAATCATCTGCTGCGCCGGGTTGACGAACCGGAACGGACCGGCCAGCTCGGCGGTCATCAGCGTGCCGCAGACGGGGCAACGTTCCACGGCGATCCTCGCGGCGTCAGATTCCTGCTCATCGCTCGCCATGGCGTTCCTCCCCTTCATCGGATTGAGGATGCTGCTCCCGGTGCCTCGTCGCACGCCTCGCGCCGGTGGCCATTTCTCGCTGTCGCCATGCACACTGGTACTGGCGCACCCTATCTTACCGCGCTGTGCAAGGATCGGTGGGATTACGTAGACTATCGCCATATGCACGGCGCGAAGGCGCGATCATCAGCCGTATGGAAGGAGATGCAAGCATGCAGCGACCCGACTGGTCCATTGACGAATTCGCCCATGCCGGCGACGAACACCTCGATCCCGCGTATATCGCAACCTACGATCGCAAGGCCGCAACCGACCCGGCGGAGGATGTGGCGCTGCTGCGTGATCTGAGCCTGGACGCGTCGCGCGTGCTTCTTGACCTCGGGGCGGGCACCGGCACCCTCGCCCTCGCTGCTGCCCCGTTCTGTCGGCGCGTCGTGGCGGCTGATGTCTCACTCGCCATGCTGGCGGTCATCCGGGCGAAGGCGGAGCACATGGGTCTGCATAATGTGGAGGCCGTGCAGGGGGGATTTCTCGGCTATCAGCACGAAGGCGACCCGGTGGACTACGTCTACTCGCGCAATGCGCTGCATCACCTCCCGGATTTCTGGAAGGGGATCGCGCTCGCGCGGATCGCGGCCATGCTCCGGCCCGGTGGCATACTCTTTCTGCGCGATCTCGTCTACTCCTTCGATCCGTCCGAGGCGACCGACGCGATTGAGGCATGGTTGGCCGGTGCGGCGGCGCGCCCGGAAGCGGGCTGGACGCGCGACGAATTGGCGACGCATGTGCGCGAGGAGTACAGCACCTTCAGTTGGTTGCTTGAACCCCTCCTTACGCGGGCAGGCTTCACGATCCGGGAGGCGCACCACCGGCCATCGCGGACCTACGCGGCGTACATCTGTGTGAAGCGCTGACGATGCAGGCACGGCGCATGCGCCTTCCCGCTCCACGGCGCGTAGCGGCTGCGTGGGTGACGTTTGGCGGAAAGCCGGTCGTTCGGTTACGATCAGTCTCTGTGGCCCGATAGCGTCTGAAGACGATGAGGAGTCAATCGAATGTCTGAGCGACTGAAACCGCCCCGTTTACAGGCCGGGATGACGCTCGGCGTCGTCGCGCCATCCAGCCAAATTTTCGAGCGTTCCGTCACCCAGCGCGGCGTCGCGGCGCTGGAGCGGCTGGGTTTCAATGTCGTCTTCGCGCCGCACGCCCAGGACCGCTATGGCTACCTCGCTGGCTCGGATCGCGACCGTGCCGACGATCTGCTCGCGCTCTTCTTCCGCGATGATGTGGACGCCGTGATCTGCATGCGCGGTGGCGTCGGCGCGAATCGCACCGCCAATTATCTCGACCGCGATCTGCTCGCCCGCCTGAAGGACCGCCCGCCGAAGCCGTTTATCGGCTTTTCGGACATCACCGTGCCGCATGCGATCTTCGCGAAAGAACTGAACTGGGTCACGTTTTACGGTCCGATGGTTATCACCTTCCCCCGCGCGACCGAATACACGCTTGCCGCCTTCCGCCGCGCCCTGATGGAGACCGAACCGTTCGACATTCTTCCCGATCCCGACGATCCCTATGTCGAGACGATGGTGCCGGGCGTCGCGGAGGGGGAACTGGTCGGCGGCTGCCTGCAATTGCTCGCCGCGCTCGTCGGCACGCCGTGGGAAGTGGAGACGCGAGGCAAAATCCTCTTCTTCGAGGATGTTCATGTACCGCCCTTCTCCATTGACCGCTCGCTCTCGCAATTGATTGCCGCCGGGAAGTTGCAGGAGTGCGCGGGCATCGTCATCGGCGAGCATACGGACTGCGCGCCGAAAAACCCCCCCTCGCTCAGCCTCGAACAGGTCTTCGACGATCTCATCCGCCCCCTCGGTATTCCGACGCTCTATCACCTGCCCATCGGCCACGGCAAGCACCTCGCCACTCTCCCCATCGGCGTGCAGGCGCGGCTCGACGCGACGAACAAGACCCTCAGTATCCTCGAATCGGGAGTCCAATAGGAAGGACTGAGGACTAAGCAGGAGGCAAAGCGAGAGGCTGCTGGCGAATGGATGAAAAAGCGTAGATACCGAGGAAACGCGATGAATGCCGAAGCGTTATTTAGCCCTCAGCCCTCAGTCCCTCGTCCTGGCCCCGCCGTCGTCACGCTTGGTGAGGCGACGATTGATTTCATCGCGACGCGGATCGGCACGTTCGACACCTTTCCGCCGTTCGTGCCTGCGCCGGGCGGTGCGCCCGCGAATGTCGCGGTGGCGGTCGCCCGCCTCGGCGTGCCGGTCGCGTTCATTGGCCGGGTAGGGGACGATCCGTTCGGGCATGCGATCCTCGCCAGTTTCCGCGCCGCCGGGGTGGACATCAGCGCGGCGCGCGTCACGCGGGAGGCGGATACGGCCCTCGCCTTCGCGACCTTTCCCCAGGAGGGCGAGCGGCAATTCAACTTTATCTGGGATCGCTCCGCGGCGATGACCTACGATCCAGACGATCTGCCCGTCGGCCTCATCCAGCGCGCGCAATGCCTCTATGCCCGGCTCGGTCGCTCCTCCGGCAGCCCGATGGAGCAGACGGCGCTCCGGGCGATGCAGGTCGCGCGGGAGGCGGGGATTGCCGTCGCGTTCGATCCGAACATTCGCCCCGCCGCATGGCACAACTTGCAGGATGCCCGCGATTCCGTCTGGAAAATCTGGGAGTATGCCAACGTCGTCAAACTGGCGCGCGAGGACGCGCTGATTCTCACCGATCAGGACGATCCCGCCCGCGCGCTGCGGGAAGTGTGGCGGCCGCACATGCGTTTCATCTGCGTGACGGACGGCCCGCATGGCTGCTGGTACACGCAGGACGGCAACGACGTGCGCTTCGTCCCCGCCTGGCCCGCCGAGGAAGTGGACGGCACCGGCGCGGGTGATGCCTTCCTCTCCGGCCTGCTCGCCGCGATGCACAGCCACGGCTGGGCCGCGCCGCTCACGGATGCGGACATTCGCTTTGCCTCCGCCGTCGCCGCCGTCTGCGTCACCCGCTGGGGCGCGCAAGCCTCCCTCCCCACCCGCGCTGAGGTTGAGGAATTTATGCGGCAACATGCGCTACGAGATGAGAGTCGCTTGGAATAATCGCTGTACACTGAAATACGAGAGAAATTGATTCGTATACCTGCTGGTTTTATAGATGCACAGAGATCGCATGAAGTCGCCACGACTCATCCACATCCTGCCATTCGGTGTAAAGGCCGCGTGCTATACTGCCGCGTGGGAAGGTAGTGTGTGACACCGATAGGGCAGGAAATGAACGAGACGACCATGAGCGCGCCCGCCACGGCATACGACGACATCACGACGAACGTTCTCTCCCTCGGCACCGGGAAGGGCGCGGCGGCGGCCGGTAAGGTGCCGCCCGGCCTCATCATCGCGGGGCTGTTCTTCAATGATCGGAACATTTTTCGCCGTGTTGAACGTGGCTTGACGCATCTGCCCGGCGATCCGAACCGAGGCGCGGCGGAGGTCGTCGTGCTGCCCGCCGGGCCGGAGTTGGCGCGCGTTTCGGCGGGCATCGCGTGGCTGGAAGCGGAGAATGGCGCCTGGACGGTCGTACTCGGTGAATCGCTCGCCCCCCGGACGGATATTGACCTCTGGCTCTCCGAGCGGGGCGAAGCGGGCGCGGCGATTGCCATTGACGGCCCGCGCGGCTTCTCCCGTCTCTTCGGCGAGAAGTTTACCGCCATCCGCGCCCCGATCACCGAGGCGGCATCGTTCGATGATGTACTCAGCGATCCGACGCTGCCGGACGCCCTCCGCGCGCTGCGCGAAGGCATCCGCCGCAGCCGCATTGCGCGCGTGGACGAGGCCGAGACGCGCACCGTTACGCCGCAGAGCACGAGCCTGAACGAACCCGGCTCCGGCCTGACACCGGACGATCCCGCTGTCGCATTGCCGCAGTTTCGCTTCATTTTCACCGAGGCGGAGGAGTTCAAGCGTGTCCGCGCCGCCCTTGAGGAACCCGCCCCGGATACGCACGATCTCTACGGCGAAGCGCTCATCATCCCGCTGGGAGAAGGACTAAGGACTGAGGACGTAGGACTAAGTGAGGGAGAGGAGCCTCAGTCCTCCGACCGTGAGGTCATCGTCGTCGGGGCGATGGCGTGGCGGCGGGTTTCGACGGGGTGGACGCTCGTGATCGGACGGGTACGGACGCGATCATCGCTGGTAGATCAGTGGCTGGATGACGGCGAGGGGGACCAGCGGACGCGCGTCCTGCTGGCGACCGTCAACAAGCGCGGCAGCACCGAGCAGCCCGTCGCGATTGACCTTCTC
>JAICJW010000556.1 GCA_025928215.1 Chloroflexia bacterium
GCTCTATTTCCAGACCCTTCGCGGGCGGACGCCATTCCAAACTGGGCTGTTGTTGCTGCCGCAGGCGGTCGCGGCGGTGCTCTCGATCCAGGTCAGCGGACGGATGTATGACCGGATCGGCCCGCGCTACGTCGTGACGACCGGCCTGATCGGGCTTGTCCTGACGACATGGGGGTTCACGCAGATCACCGAAACGACACCATACATCGTCATCTGCGCGCAAATGGCGGTGCGCGGCTTCGCGCTCGCCTGCGTCATGCAGCCGACACAGGCGGCGGCGCTCTCCGCCATCGAGCGCGATGTCCTCACGCGTGCCAGTTCGCTGCTCTCCGTGATGCGCAGCGTCTTCCAATCGCTCGGTGTCGCCATCCTCGGCACGGTGCTGCAACTGCGTGGCACCCCGGCGAGCGGGTTCCGGGGCGCCTATACCATCGCGGGCTATCGGGATGCGTACAACGTCGCGCTCGTCGCCGCAATGATCGGCGTGGTTCTGGCAATTTTCCTGCCGATCAAACCCCGCCGCCGCCGAGATGTGGCGGGGAAGCGCGCGGAGCCGCAGGCCGTGGCGCACGCCGTGGAAACCGCGATCGAGACATAGGGCGCGTGCGCTCCATCTCCGGCCTCGCTATCGTTCAAACGGGATGTCCAATTCCGCCGCCAGCGCCTGCAAGTCTTCCCGCACGAGCGGATTGAGCGGAATGCCATTGGCACGGCGGTCGTCTGCCGCGAGCCATTCCGGATCGCCGGGAGCGAGAACGCGCGCATGGCCGGGCGCCGGCGTGCAATTGTGCAGCATCTGGATGTACTCATCGAACCGGGCGGCGTACTGCTCCACCGGTACGAAGGCGTCAATCCACCAGGCGCTGAACATGTGCGCCGAACCGAGCGGCTCGGTATCAGAGCGGAGGACCTGCTTGCTGTACCGCCCGCCCGAGAGCAGCCCGCAGAAGAGGTCCACCGTGACACTCAATCCATATCCCTTCTGGCTGCCATGCTCGCGGTCACCACCGAGGGTGTTCAGGTAGCGCGCCGCCTGCGGGTCCGTCGTCGGCTGCAGCTCGGCGTCGTATGACCATCCTTCCGGTAATGGCTTCCCTTCACGACGGTGGACGCCGACTTTCCCCGATGCGACGACGCTCGTGGACATATCAATCAAAAAGGGCTTCTCCGTAGTGCCGCCGGGGAAGGCAATCGCGATTGGATTCGTGCCGAGCAGCGGGGCCGCCCCGAATGTCGGGATGACGCTCGGGCTTGTCGTCGTCATCGCCATGCCCGCCAACCCTTCCGCCGCCGCCATCAGGGGATAATTGCAGGTGGCGGCGAAGTGATTGCTGTTGCGCACCGTGACGGTGCCCACGCCATTCTCGCGTGCTTTCTCGATCGCCTGCCGCATCGCGTAGGTCGCGACGACAGGGCCAATGCCGCCATCGCCATCGAGGACCAGGGTGCCGGGGAACTCGGAGACGACGCGAATGGTCGGATGCGGGTTGATCGCGCCATTCCGCAACCGCCGGATGTAACTGTGCGCCAGCGGCGCGCCGTGCGACTCGATGCCATGCACATCCGCGCCCATCAGGATGCGCGAAACCGTCTCGGCATCCTCCTGCGGGAGGCCGGCGCGCGAAAACGCACGGATGTAAAAATCCGCCAGCGCGTCCACGGCAATCCGGGCGCGCTCCTCGGTTGCTGATGCAGGCATACAGTCTCTTCCTTCCCCATCGAAACGGCCTCGTTCGTGCCGCGAGTATCCCCCGGTGTGCGCGCGGGCGCAAGCAGATGCGATACTGCCTCCAGAGGAAAAGCGTACGGCTACTGAGCGAAATGGCGAGGCGGTTCCCCAGCCAGGGGAGATTCGTTGCCGAAATTGCTCTCGGTGATGACGAGCAGGTACAATACGAACGCACGACGGCATCCGTGGGGCACTGAACCATATGGGCGGCTCCCGACATCCTTGTGCGCCATATACAGGCGGTTCATCCCGTCGCTTCCAGATAGACTGGTGGTTGGGACGATGATCTACGAGCTCTGGTACGAAGATACGGACACTATCATTGATGCATACGAGGCCGAGACCGACGCCTTAGCGGAAGGTCGTGCGTTTATTGAGGTCTATGGCCCCTCCTCAATCGAAACAATGATCCTTCTCGTCGCACCCGATGGAAGCGAGAAGC
>JAICJW010000272.1 GCA_025928215.1 Chloroflexia bacterium
ATGGCGCTACTGGCCATCAGCGGGACTGGCACCTCGTACAGGTGCGCCAGCGTGGCGTCCACCGCCGCGAAGTTCTGCGCGACCACCGCCGCGCCGCGCTTGCCGTACGTCTTTTCGATGGCGCGTTTGATCGCGGCGATCGCGGCATCTTTCGGCAGCACGCCGCTGAGGGCGAAGAATGCCGTCTGCATGATCGTATTGACCCGACCCCCCATCCCCGTCCGCTTGGCGATCGCGTAGCCGTCGATGACGAAGAGCCGCAAGCCCTTCCGAATGACCTCTTCCTGGGCGGTGCGCGGCAGTTGATCCCACACGGCATCAGGGCCGTAGACGCTATTGAGTAGCACCGTTGCGCCGGGCGCCGCCTTCGCCAGAATGTCGTACCGCTCCAGGAAGACCCATTGATGACAGGCGATGAAGTTGGCCGATTCGATCAGGTACGGCGCGTGGATGGGCCGGGGGCCGAAGCGCAGATGCGAGATCGTTGTCGAGCCGGATTTCTTGGAGTCGTAGACGAAGTACCCTTGCGCGTAATTGGGCGTGTCTTCGCCGATGATCTTGATTGAGTTTTTGTTCGCGCCGACCGTGCCATCCGAGCCCAGGCCGTAGAAGAGCGCGCGCACCTCGTCCGCGGGCTCGATGTTGAAGGTTGGGTCAACCGTCAAGCTCGTGTGGCTCACGTCGTCCGTGATGCCGACGGTGAAATGCTTCCGGAGCATGCCGCCGTGCATCGGTGCATCCAGGACATCGGTCAGTTCGTCGTAGATCGCCTTCACCATCGCGGGGGTGAACTCTTTCGAGGCGAGCCCGTACCGCCCGCCGATGACGCGGGGCATCGTGGGCAACGCGCCGCTGGCGACCGACTCGGCCAGCGCGGTGATGACGTCCTGGTAGAGCGGCTCGCCGATGCTGCCCGGCTCCTTGGTGCGATCGAGCACCGCGATCGCTCGCACGCTCGGCGGAATCGCGGCGACGAAATGTTCGATCGAGAAGGGGCGATAGAGGCGGACTTTGACGAGGCCGAGTTTCTCGCCGCGCGCGTTCAGGTGGTCAATCGTCTCCTGCGCGGCTTCCGCGCCGGAACCGATCATCACGATCAGCCGCTCGGCATCCGGCGCGCCGTAGTAATCGAACAGGTGGTACTGCCGCCCGGTGAGCCGCGCGAACCGATCCATCGCCGCCTGAACGATGGCCGGGCAGCGCTCGTAGTAGGGGGTGACGGTCTCGCGGCCCTGGAAATAGACATCGGGGTTCTGCGCCGCGCCGCGCATCACGGGCCGGTCGGGCGTCAGCGCGCGCGCGCGGTGCGCCCGCACGAGATCGTCGTCGATCATCGCGCGGACGTCGTCGTCGGTCAGTTCCTCGATTTTCATCACCTCATGGGAGGTGCGGAAGCCGTCGAAGAAGTGGATGAAGGGCACGCGCGCTTGCAAGGTCGCCGCGTGCGCGATGAGGGCGTTGTCCATCACCTCCTGCACCGAGTTGGAGCCCAGCATCGCCCACCCTGTGGCGCGGGTCGCCATCACGTCCTCATGGTCGCCGAAGATCGAGAGCGCCTGGGCGGCGATCGAGCGCGCGGCGACGTGAAAGACGGTCGCCGTCAACTCGCCAGCAATCTTGTACATGTTGGGGATCATCAGGAGCAGGCCCTGCGAGGCGGTGAAGGTCGTCGTGAGCGACCCGGTTTGCAGCGCGCCGTGCACCGTGCCCGCAGCGCCGCCTTCGCTCTGCATTTCCTGCACGAGCGGCGTCGTGCCCCAGATGTTCTGGCGGTGGTGTGCGGACCACGCATCCGCCCACTCGCCCATTGCGCTGGATGGGGTGATCGGGTAAATCGCGATCACCTCGCTGACGCGATACGCGACCGAGGCGGCCGCTTCGTTGCCGTCGATCGTCACCATCTGCCGTGGCATCCTCGTGCTCCTTGTCCGCGCCCGACGCAGCGCGTCATCAGACATCCAGGGGTTCCGCGTTGATCGAACTGCCGCCGCCCGGTGCAACCGGACCCGCCAGACAACACCGATAGCGAGGATGCACCGATATGGCAGTAACAGATCGCTCCTTCCCACGAAGGGCGAATACCATTCGCTCCCCATTCTCCGTTTCGGGCGTTACAGAGACGTGACAGCGCCCCGATGCGCATCACAGAAACGTGCCAATCATTCAGCAACCCAGGGGCAAGCCGGTAGGGACTCCGTGGACGAACTCCGCCCACGCCGGCGACCGGTCTCGACCGACGCACGAGCCACTCCCCCTGACGCTGCCCATCTGCTATGATTAGAGGATGTATGGGCTTGGGAAGCGATAGGGCGCGCGGTGTTGATAGATTCGCTGTAACGGGCGGCATGAAGCCGAATCTCCTTTCTTGTTACACGCCTGCACGTCGATGCGATCATCCCGATCCTTGATCTGCGTGCCGGTATGCCAATATTCTCTCCTTCCTGCGTTTATCCGTAAGCGGCATCGCAGATCGCCCGCTGGACCGAGTCGGGTACCGGAGGCGTCCCATGAGCGAGCAGAATGATGTCCTGTTCCGCGATCCCAGCGTCTTCGCCCGTTTCAACGAGACCGTGCTCGCGGCGCACACCGAACTGAATCTCGACGCCGCGTTGCGGCGGATCGTCGAACTCGCCCGCGAACTGGTCGGCGCTCGCTACGCCGCGCTCGGTATCGTCGGCGCGGACGGACTCCTGTCTGACTTCATTACAACCGGTATCTCCGACGCGGAGCAGGAGGCGATCGGCCCTCTCCCACGCGGCCACGGCATCCTCGGTGTCCTGATTCGCGAACAGCAGTCCCTGCGCTTACCGAATCTGGGCGACGATCCGCGCTCCTCCGGCTTCCCGCCGAACCACCCTCCAATGACCAACTTCCTCGGCGTGCCAATCCGGCTGGGCGAGGAGGCGGTGGGGAATTTCTACCTCACCGAGAAGCAGGGCGCGGAGGAATTCAGCGACGAGGACCAGCAACTGGTCGAGTTGCTCGCGCAGCACGCGGCGGTGGCCGTGCTCAATGCCCGGCGGTACACCGACACCGAGCGCCAGCGACAACTGCTGAGCGCCATCATCGATCATATGCCGGACGGGGTGACGATCCGCGCCGCGCCGCGCGGCGAGTTGCTGGCCACGAACGATCGGGCGCGCGACCTGCTCGGGGTCGCGACACTCCCTGCAGCCGGGATTGGGACACTGGAGCAGAGTTTCCGCGCAGAGCGGCCCTCGGGGCAGGTATACACGTTCGACGCAATTCCGACGATGCGCGCGCTGACGGTGGGCGAGAAGGTCGTCGACGAGGAACTCGTGATCCGCGATGCGGCCGGCCAGCCGATACATTACTCCGTGAGCGCGGTCCCGGTGCGGGATGCGGCCGGGACGGTGACCGCCGTCGTCAGCCTCTTCCGCGACGTGACCGAGGCGCGCGAGGCGGAGCAGCTCAAAGACGACTTCCTCTCGCTCATCTCGCACGAGCTGCGCACTCCCCTGACCACGATCCAGGGGGCGGCATCGATGTTCCTCACCCACGGCGACACCCTCCCCGCCGAGGCGCGGGACGCGCTGCGCATGGACCTGATCAACGAGAGTGAGCGCCTCTCCCGCATGCTCAAGAACATGCTCGCCCTCTCGGCCTACCAAGCGGGGCGATTGCACATCGAGCGCGATCCGTTCCTGATCCAGCCGATCCTGCGGCAGGTCGGCCGGGAGATGGAGGCGCGCTACTCGAACCACCGCGCTCGCGTGATCGTCGATCACGGACTCCCGCCGGCCGAGGGCGATGAGGAGCTGATAACGCAAGTCGTGCGCAATCTCGCGGAGAATGCCGCCAAGTACTCGCCCAACGGCGGGGCGATCACCCTTGCAGCGGGCGTGGACGGGGCGCAGCTCGTCATCGCCGTCGGCGACGAAGGACCGGGCATCCCGCCGGAGCAGCAGGAGCGCATTTTCCAGCGCTTCCACCGCGCCAGTACCGGCACACAGGGGATGGGGCTCGGCCTCTACCTCTGCGAGCGACTCGTCGAGGCGCACGGCGGCCGCATCTGGGTGGAGAGCGGGCCGGGGCAGGGAGCGACGTTCCGTTTTACCATCCCCCACGTACAGGAGGACGAGGAATGATCAAGAAGCCGTTCGTACTGGTGGTGGACGACGAGCCGCCGATTGTCCGCCTCGTGCAACTCAGGCTCGAGGCGGACGATATGCAGGTGCGCACGGCGCATCGCGGCGAGGACGCCTTGGCGATCCTCGACGACGAGCCAATAGACCTCGTCGTGCTCGACGTGACGATGCCGGGCATGGACGGCTTCGAGACGCTGCGCCGCATCCGCTCGCGCTCCACCGTCCCCGTGATCATGCTCACCGCGCGCACGCTGGACATGGATAAGCTGCGCGGGCTGACGGGCGGGGCGGACGACTACGTCACCAAGCCCTTCAATCCGGACGAGCTCGCCGCGCGGATCGCGGCGATCCTCCGGCGGGCGAGCGGGCAGCGGGCGGGCGGGCAGGAGCAGTTGCGCTACGGGGACGTGACGATCGACCTGGCGCAGCGGCGGGTGACGCGCGGCGCGGAGGAGATCCACTTCTCGCGCACGGAATGGGAACTCCTGCACGAACTGGCGACGAACGCGGGCAAGGTGCTGCTGCACCGGGAGCTGCTGACGCGCATCTGGGGGGCGGAGTTCCGGGACGAATCGCAGTACCTGCGCACATGGGTGAGCAGGCTGCGCAACAAACTGGGGGACGAGGTGCCGATCACCACCTTCCCCGGCATGGGCTACCGCCTCGAACCACCCGCGTAAGGCCGGATCGCACAGAGAAGGGAGGCCGCGACCATCGGAAGCAGTCCCCGTTCTCTGTGCGATCCGGGCGCTAATTGACGATGAGCGCCGTCACCATGCCGAACATGCCCATCTCGCTCTCGGCGTGCGCGAGGATGTGGCAGTGGAACGCCCACGCCCCCACCTCCGTGCACTCCACCAGTACGTCGATCCGCTGTCCCGGCGCCACGTTCACCGTGTCGCAGCGGTACGGCGTGTTCACGTAGCCGTCCTGCGCCACAACTGTCATCGGCATGCCGTGCAGGTGCATCGGGTGGATCATCAGTCCCTCGTTCATGAAGCGCACGAGCAGCCTTTCCCCCTTGTTCGCCGTGAGCACCTCGGTGCCGGGGAAGCCGTGGCCGTTCAGCGTGTAGCCGAGCGGCCCGTCGCCGAGGATCATCGTGTATTCCTTGTCGAACGCCGGGTACGAACCCTTGTCCTTCGGTTCGATGATGAACGCACCCAGCAGCCCCTTCGTCACCTGGAAGGCGCTATTGAGGTGCGAGTGGTACATGTGCGAGCCGGGGTTGCGGGCGACGAAGTCGTAGACGAACGTCTCGCCGGGGTTGACGGGCGGCTGGGTGATGAAGGGCACGCCGTCCATCGCGTTCGGGATCAGCAGGCCGTGGAAGTGGATCGCCGTCGCCTCGTCCCCCAGGTCGTTCGTCAACCGGACGCGCACCTTGTCGCCCTCGGTGACGCGGATCTCGGGGCCGGGCACGACGCCGTTGTAGGTGTACGCCTCGACCATCTGGCCGGGGGTGACCTCCCACTGTACCTTCTTGGCGGTGACATCGAAGACCTTGATGCCGTCCTGCAGGGTGTACTCCATGCGCTGACCGCCACGGATCGTCTTGGGCTGGGCGAGGAAGGTCTTGACGCCCGCCTCGTGCATCTGGTTCATCATCCTCCAGTCTTTGGCGGGGAGCGCAGTCGCGGACGCTGGGTTAGTCGTCCCGGCGCTCTGCGTTCCCGTCGTGTGGTCCATCGTTGCCACCGCCGATCCGCTCGTTGCGGGCGGCGCGGCAGCCCCATCGGTCGTTACGGCAGCGTCAGCGGTTGTGCCGCCCGTGTTCCGCGCGGCATTCGTGGCGTACGGCGCGTTCTGGATCTCATTCATCTGATTGCCACAGGCAACGAGCACACCCAGCCCGCCCGCACCCAGGGCGCCTGCGAGCACCCGCCGCCGTGAAAGACCCGCGTATTTCGCCATCGTGCTACTCCTCTATTCGTCGAGTGACCGCATCGTGTCAAATCGTCGTTCCCGCCGAGGAGTCTACGGGGCATGCCGCATCATGGTCGTCACAGGAGGAGCGGCGATATCACAAAACCGTTGCAATATTGCCGCATTCGCGGAACGTTCCGCGAATGCGGCAATATTGCAACGGTTTTGTGATATCGCCGCTCCTCCTGTGACGACCATGATGCGG
>JAICJW010000331.1 GCA_025928215.1 Chloroflexia bacterium
CCCTTGCGATCCGGCAACCCGACCGTCACTTGCCGGTCGAACCGGCCCGGCCTGAGGAGGGCGGGATCGAGCACGTCTGGCCGGTTCGTGGAGGCGAGGACGACGACTTCCTGCTTCGGATCGAAGCCGTCCATCTCGACGAGCAACTGGTTCAGGGTCTGCTCGCGCTCGTCATTGCCGCCGCCAAGACCGGCGAACCGCTGCCGGCCGACGGCGTCAATCTCATCCACATAGACGATCGCCGGCGCCGCCGCCTTCGCCTTGTTGAAGAGATCGCGGACGCGCGACGCACCGACACCCACGAACATTTCCACGAACTCAGACGCCGACACACTGAAGAATGGCACGCCCGACTCGCCGGCGACGGCCTTTGCCAAGAGCGTCTTGCCGGTGCCGGGAGGGCCAATGAGCAGTACACCGCGCGGCAGCCGCGCGCCGAGCATATGATACTTGCCGGGGTTCTTCAGGAAATCCACCACTTCGGTCAGTTCCTGCTTCGCCTCGTCCTCCCCTGCGACATCGCCAAAGGTCACTTGCGGCCGCTCGGCGTCATGGACGCGCGCCTGCGACTTACCGAAGCCCATGATGCCCTGCTGACCGCGCGTCACCTGCCGACCGAGGAAGACGGCGAGGCCGATAAAGAGCGCAAGAGGCAGCAAACTAATCAGCAGATTGAGAAGGAGCGGCAGGAATCCACCCGAATCAGTACCCTTGACGCTCACCTTGACGTTTTGCTGCTGCAACAGCGGCAGAAGCGTCGGGTTTTCCACGATCGGTAGGCTCGTCTTGAAGTTGGTCACCGTCTTCGCGGCGGCAGTCGACGTGCTGCCAGAAGTCGCGGTTGGTGCGGCAGTTGGTGTCGTTGCGGCAACGCCGGGGCCGCTGATCACATCACCATTCTGTACCTTGACGGCGGTCTTGAAGGTTCCGGTGGCATTGCGATCCTGCAACGTCACGGCACTGACATTGCCTGCCTGCACTTGCGCGAGGAAATCGCTGTAATTCACGACGGTGCTGCCCGTCGAGAAGGGGTTGGCGAGTGCGAGGATATTCCAGATCAGCAGTCCCGCGAGCAAGATCCACCAGACCCAACTGGGAATGCGGAGGCGCGGCTTTTGCGGATCGTTCGGATCCTCGGGCTTGCGGGAAATGCGAGGCACGCGCTTATTCGGATCGTCCAGCGGGTTGCGGTCATTCCGGTTGTTCGGAGTGAGGAAATGGGGGCGACCAAACCGGTCGTCGTGGGACATGAGACACCATCCTTTGATCGCGCATCGCGCGGGGCAGGTGGCAGAAAACCGCCACGGAGAGAACGCTTACGAGCATACCATACGGCGGCACGGCAAGAGGCAGCCGGCCACGCGTGCGATCTACGAAACGAAAGCAGCACGACGCGTACCAGCGCCTCGCCACCGTGCGCCGATCACTACATCATGATACGCGTCATGTGCCTCCGCGGTTTTACTCGTATGATGGCTCTATGCGAGCAACTCAGCGTATCGCAACGCCTCCGGGTGCCTGGTGAGACGGTACAGGCCAATGGCACCATCGCGGTTCAGTCGGCGTTCGTCTGACCGGGCATGTGAAGATGCCTGCGCACCGCCATCGTTTCCCGCGCGGCGCGCAAGGTATTCCGCAGGAGGATGGCATTCGTGACCGGGCCTGTCCCACCCGGAACCGGTGTGAACGCAGAGGCGACGGCGGCGACCTCCGGCGCGACATCACCCCGCAGGCCGTCAGGCGTGAAAGTCGTGCCAAAATCCACGACGACCGCACCCGGCTTCACCATTTCCGCAGTGATGAAGCCGACCCGCCCGACCGCGACTGCGAGAATATCCGCGCGCCGCGTCAGATCGGCGAGATCACCGGTGCGCGAATGGGCTATCGTCACCGTCGCATCCTCCCGGAGGAGCAACTGAGCGAGCGGCCTGCCCACGACATTGGAGCGACCAACGACGACTGCGTGCTTCCCGACAATCGGAATCAGATAGTGATTGAGGAGGGCGATCCCGCCGAGTGGAGTGCTGGGGAAAAGGCCGGGCAGACCGAGTGAGAGATTGCCCGCATTCGCCGGGGTGATGCCGTCCACATCCTTATACGGATCGAGCGTTTCGCCGACAATTGTCTGTGGTAGGTGATCTGGTAAGGGCATTTGCACGAGGACGCCGGCGATCTGTGGACGGTGATTGAGTTCGACGATCGTCGCGCGGAGCGTTGCTTCATCGGTATCGGGATCGAGGGCGACACGTTCAAACGCCAAGCCTACTGCCGCCGACTGTTTCCGCAAGGTCTCCGTGTACCGTTCGGCGGCGGCCGTCGGGCCGACGGTCATCACCGCCAGCATTGGCACATAGCCGTATCGCTCCACGAAGGCCGCGACGCCCTCTCGCACGTCCTCGGTGATCGCCGCGGCGACGGGCTTGCCGAGCAATATGCGCGCGCCCGATGCGGCGGTTTCACGCGCCGCTGTCCGTGTCGAGGTCATGCGTCTTCACCCGCGAGCCGACGCCGGATCGCCTCAAGCAGTCGCTGCTCGCGTTCGACAACGCCATCCATCAGCTCGTGCAGCTGGGCGCGGTAGCCCGCGACCTCCGCGCCGTCCACCAGCCCCGCGATATTGGCGGTAACGTTGAGGAGCGATACACGCATCGCCGCCACAGCCATCGCCGCGCCCGCGCCGCAATCACCAAGCGCGTTCGGATTGCCCGTGGCCGCAATCGCCTCTGCCGCGTCGAGCACTTCACGCGACGCGGCCATGATCCGCAGCGGCACGGCGGCGGCCTGGCGCATCCCTTCCTGCAATCTGGCTGCTCGCGCCGCCCGCTCATCGTCCGTTGCCTTCGAGAGCCGGTACGCCTGCATGAAGGTCGCGAATGCCGCCGCGTCCTCCGCCGCGAGCGCGAGGAACCGCGCGCGTAGCGACGCGAGATGGTCGAGGTGTGCCCGTAAATCCGCCTCATGGGCCGCGAATTTCGGCTTCCCAACAGTGACGGCGGCCACCTTCGCCACTGACGCCGCACCGAGCGCACCCACGTATGCTGACGCCGCGCCGCCCCCCGGTGTCGGCGCATTCGACGCCAGGTGGTCAAGAAAACTCCGCAGGTCTATCGAATCGTCGCTCATGCTCACCTCGATCATCCTCACCGTCCATCTTGTCCCGCGCGTACTGTACCGTATACGCCCCGCGCGTGTCTCGTACGGGCGTAGCTCTCAACGCCAGTCGGGGAACCTCACCCCCAGCCTCCTCTCCAGCGCAATGGCGAGGGGCGGGGGTGAGGTTTGTTCCGAAAACGCATATGCCCTGATAGGGATAGGGCGGTTTGCCCATCTACCGTGCCTATGCGACAATCGGCGGCGGAATGGCACCTCTTTGGGGCGCGGCGTTATGCGCTCGTACGCAGGAGTGATTGATTCTCTCATGTCACGGACACGACGCGGACGGGGCGGGCGCGGCCACCAGACACGCGAGGCGCAGGAGATGACGTGGTTGCAGATGGACCTGCATCTGCACACGCCCGCATCCGCTGATTATCAGGATCTCTCGGCAACCTACCTTGAAATCCTCCAGAAAGCGGAGGAGCGCGATCTCGACATCATCGCCTTCACCGATCACAACAGCGTCAGCGGGATCGCGGCGATGCGACGTGAGATCGAAGACCTCGAACTGCTCGAAGAACTCGACCGCCTCACACCCGCCGAAAAGAGCATCCTCGACGAATACCGCCGGTTGCTGGCAAAGATACTCGTTTTGCCGGGTTTCGAGTTCACCGCCGCCTTTGGATTCCACATCCTCGGTATCTTCCCTCCGGAGACGACTGTCCGGCGCCTCGAACACCTCCTGATGACCCTGAACGTTCCGGAAGCGCAGATGGAGAATGGGAGCGGGCAAGTCGGCGCGACTGCCGATGTCCTCACATCATATGAGGTGATCCACGACAGCGGCGGCCTCGTCATCCCCGCGCATGTGAACGCGGCGCATGGTGTCGCGACGCAAGGCTTCCGCTTCGGCGGGCAAACGAAAATCGCCTATACGCAGTCGGAGTACCTCCACGCGCTCGAAGTGACCGATCTCGACGACATGACACGACGGGCGACGGCGAGTTTCTTCAGCGGCTCCAAACCGGAGTACCCCCGCCGGATGCACTGCATCCAGGGGTCGGACGCGCACCGCCTCTCCCGCGAGGGGGCACGGCGCGACACCGACCTCGGCATCGGCGACCGTGTGACCGAGGTATTGCTACCGGAACGATCATTCGCGGCGCTCAAGACGCTCTTTCTCTCCGACGAGTTCACCCGCATCCGCCCGTATCAGCCGATGTCAACGGCGCCGTTCGATGTGGTGCAGGCGGCGCGCGAGCAGGGCCCCAGCATCGTGCATTCGTTCCACGAGCAGGTACGCAGCCAGCGGAGCCGCTACCGGCCAATCACCAAAGATGTCGTCGCCTTTGCGAACACGAACGGGGGCACGATCTACGTCGGCGTCACGGCGAACGCTACGCAGGCCGTAACGGGCGTGCCAAATGCGGAAGAGGCGGCGCGCGCACTGAGCGACGCGATCGCCCGCAGCGTCGTGCCGAAGCTCGATGTGCAGGTTGAGGTCGCGAGTAGTGCGGGCAAGCCGGTCCTGATCGTTCGCATCCCGAAGGGCGAGAATACGCCGTACGCGACTGACGCCGGGCAGGTCTTTGTCCGTCAGGAGAGCGAAACCGTTGTCGCGCTCCGCGATGAGATCGTCCAACTCGTGCGCAGTGTCGGCAGCGTCGGAGCTGAGGCCGCATCGCTCACGGAACCGGAACGCATCCGCGCCTGGACAGCGCCGCGACAAGCGATGAACGATGAGGACGGAGGCGAGGACGGAGCCAGCGAAGAGGCTCAGGAAGCGCCGGAGCCGGAGAGCGCGGCGGTTCAGGAGCCAGTCGAGGAGCGCCGCGCGCCACGCCGCCGCCGATCGCGCCGCCGGCCGCCGACCGACCAACCCGGTGCCGAGTCACCCGCATCGTCATCATCCGAGGGGAAAGCCGAACCGGTCGCGGCGGTCCCGGACACGACCGATGCCGTAGCGGAACCGGAGCTACCGGCCGCTGCGGTCACGCCCGTTGCGAGCGCCATCTAGGCGGAACCGGCCAGCGATCAGCAGGTGATCACACCGTACA